>NZ_JBFRGC010000008.1:0-278033 GCF_052115145.1 Paenibacillus sp. 2TAB26 | reverse complement strand
ATTCAATGGCTTTCATTTTTGTTTCCACTGGGTAACTTACTCTTGTTGCCAACGTAAAAACACCTCCAAGGTTGTCTCCATATCTTACGACATGGTTGCATTTTCTTGAAGGTGTTTTAATTTGTCTCACGCTAAGGGGTCAGTCCCAACTCATGCGAGTTGCTTCCCGGCTTTTTGTTTTGTATGTCCACACTAGATTGAATGTTTATAACAACCGAAGTGTCTAAGACCTTCGCTAGCGGTTGTCCATTTAATCATTCAATGGAAATAGCGTTGACACCTGGGTCAACGGTTGTATGATGAGAGGGTGTATTTGAGTGGGAATGGTGCATCAACTGCTGGTGATGATCTTGGAGCAAGAAGAATCAGATCGTCGTAGATACTTCACTCATTTGGAGGTGGACGTATGAAGAAGGAATGGGAATGGAATGTTAATGTTCGCTCTGTAGAACGGGAAGAAATCTGCTTTGCCTCAAATACTGCTTGGCAGGTGCAGGCGCAAGGCTATCGGCTATATGTTAATACGGATCTGTCAGCAGAGCTACGTGCGCAGGATCAGGTTCGAATGACTGTTGGTGATTTAGGTAAACCCGACTGGGCTGCTTTTATCGGAACGGTTGTGGATTGCAGTTCTGATTCCATCCTGCTTTATACGAGTCCCCAATATGAGTCAAGTCTAATGAACACAAGGCAGCTTGAACGCCTATTCTCACCGCTCACTTCTATAGAGGGAGCTCAAAATGTAATTGATAAGCTCGGTTTCTTCCCCCCGTTTCATTACGATATAATAACGAAGGTCCGTATGGAAGCTGCAGGACTGTGTGGCAATCAGAAAAACTTGTATGTAACGATCAGCCATACATCCGCAGGTGGGCTGGAGCAGCCTATTGCTTTGTATTTCGAAGACATCCAGCATGAGAAAATAAGCCCAGCCGAGGAGTGCAATATCTGTTTGCAGCTGAGTCTCGCCTATGAAGGCGATCAGATTCGCGTCGAATGGGATGCCGTGTCTGGGTTTGAAGCATCGTTTCTATGCCGAAAAATGATTGTTCAATTTCACGATGAGAGTAAGAGCTGAGAAACCTCATAGGTCAGACACTGAAAATACAGTGCATAATGGATCAGTAATTCATATGCGCTGTATTTTTTGATGCCTAAAAAACAAACCTTGCTAAGGTCAGGTTTACATGACCTCATTTAACACATTTTCCTTTGCCATACTTTCGCCATGTTCAGGAGCGTTCTGCTCAGACATAATTCAGTTAGTAAGTACAGAAGTTAGTTTGTTTTATAGCTGTCTTTAAGGAGGAATGGGCATGTTTAATAAAACGGTGGCGCTTCAACCTTTTGCTGATATTTCTGCGTATACGGAGGGTTTCAAGATTGTCTCGGCACAAATTGGCTCCGATGGCTGCATGTATGTTTTGCTCATTAACCAGATCCCAATACGGGAACGAGGTATGTTCGTCCCATCGACTCTAAAGAAACCATATACCTACAAGGTGCTGCTCGTAGAAAAAGATTATGTTGATGAAGTAGTGTTTGCGGATCAACATTTCAATTATCATTATGTTCAGCCGATTCATAATCGTCTACTGTTAGTCGGAGCGCGCTGCTCTTACTATGGCGTAGGCAAGTATGATCTGAACGCTAAAGTGTGTGATTTTAAAGGGAATACGATCCGAGAGTTTTTGCTTGGAGACGGCATTCAAAGTGTTCAGGTGACGGAGAAAGGGATCATTTGGACCAGTTATTTCGACGAAGGCGTGTTTGGAAACAACGGGTGGGATAAACCTATAGGTGCGCAAGGTCTTCTGGCTTGGGATGAGAACGGCAACAAATTGTATGAGGACCAAGTGTCGGATATCGCCGATTGTTATGCGTTGAATGCAGCTAGCGATGAGGAAGTTTGGTTTTATTATTATACGGACTTTTTGATGGGCTGTATTTCCGGCGGAATCGAGCAGCCCAAGGTCACCTTTATAAATCCTGAGATTTCCGGCTCTTCGGGGTTTTGTACGGATGGTTATCACTTTCTGTTCGATGGCGGTTACGGAAAACACGGAACTTATATTCTTAAGAAAAATGAAAAACCGGGGAGTTTATCCGCAGGGTGCCGGATCCATTTTCTGAATGAAAAAGCCGAGCCGCTTGTCCCGTTAACACAGGATTTTCGAGAGAATCGAGTGCTTTTCAGTGAAGGAAGCTTATTGTACCTGGTGTCGGTTGAAGAAGTGGTTTAGCCTTACTCTCCTATTTTCATTGACTATTCTGGTTTATAGTTATAAACTCGTTACATGGGTTTATGATTATAAACCGGATAGGAGGTTATTATGAGTAACTTGAAGCTGTGTGAAAGTGATTATCGATTTATGCTTGTTGTGTGGGAGAGTGAGCCGGTGGCATCCGGGAGGCTGGTAACTTTGTGTTCAGAGAAGCTCGGATGGAAGAAGCCAACCACCTATACTGTGCTTCGGAAAATGTGTGAAAAAGGACTTCTTAAAAATGAGGATACAATTGTAAGCTCCATTATTCCAAAAGAGCAGATCCAGGCGTACGAAAGCGAGCATTTTATTGAACGGACTTTTGAGGGCTCGCTGCCCCAGTTTCTCGTTTCTTTTTTCGGCAATAAAGCTCTCTCCAATAAGGAAGCTGATGAGCTAAAGTGTCTAATTGATGAGCATAAGGAGGGTTGAGTATGGAAACGTTGTTTCTAAAAATACTCAATATGTCCCTGACTGCGTCTTATGTCATTATCGCCTTGCTTCTCATCCGTCTGCTGTTGAAACGGGCACCAAAGAAATATTCCTATTTGCTATGGGCGATTGTACTGTTCCGCTTAGTTTGTCCGGTGTCTATTTCCTCTGAGCTCAGCCTCTTTAATGCTCCCCCCTTTGATATGACCGCAGCGCAAAAGAGCGGCGAAGCGGCACTGAGCTACGTCCCAGCGGACATCGGCTATATGGAGAAGCCGGGGATGACGGTAGGCATACCGACCGTAAATGTCATGATAAGCGACACGCTGCCGCAAGCGGACCCGACTACTAGCGTAAATCCATTGCAAATATGGATACAGATCGGTACAGTTCTTTGGTGTTTAGGTGTTCTTGCGCTGCTTGTTTACAGCTTGGTGACCTATTTCCGATTGAAACGCCGCATGGCTACAGCGGTCCTACTGGATAAACATATATTCGAGTCCGACAACATCCGGTCGCCATTTATTCTCGGCTTTATTAAACCGCGAATTTATATTCCCTTTGGGCTTCAGGAGCAAGAACGAGTCTATATTCTGAAGCATGAAGCCTACCATTTAAAGAGGAAAGATCACTTAATCAAGCCGCTCGCCTTTGTGGTTCTTGCTTTTCACTGGTTTAATCCGCTTGTTTGGCTTGCCTTTATATTAATGGCCAAAGACATGGAGATGAGCTGCGATGAAAAGGTGCTATCGGAGACGGGTTCGGGAATCGCGAAGGATTATTGCACGTCATTGCTCTCCTTTGCGGCAAACCGCCGCTTACCGTCTGCTAGTCCGCTAGCCTTTGGAGAGACAGGCATCCGTGAGCGCGTCAAAAATATACTACGCTTTAAGACGCCAAAAAAACGGGTGATCGTATTCTCAGCCGCTGCTTGTATTATTGCTGTTGCCGTCTGTGCAACAAATCCAATCGTGAATGGGGCGCTGCAAGAGACTGGAGAACCGTATGGCAGCTATCGCTTTGAGGAACAGGTGTATATGAATTTACTGAGCTCGTTTGTAGCTGTCGATGGGTTTAAGGAGTACTATACATTTACCGAAAACTCGCTTATTATAACCGACGGAGCCGGCAATCAACAGAAAATGAAGGCTGTTTATGAACGGAAAGCTTTAGATGTGCAAAAGTTTAATGAAAGCTTTATGCCTAGCATTAATGTTCCTAATATTTTAGGTTATAAAGAAAGATATGAGTATGTACTAACCGATTCGGCCGCTGATCCTGAATATCGTCTTTTTCTACTAGATGATGAGGTGTGGCTGGCAAAAACACATAAGGATAACGTCAATACTCTAAAGAGCGAATACATTTGGAGCATCTACAAAATTTCGAAGCTAGACGAGGAAATAGTAGAATCAGAATCTATAGTGGGAACTCAGGACGGTGTTGATGCTTTTTTAGCTTTGCAAAAGGATTTTAATTCAGGCTACGACACAGATAAGTGTTATAACATCACACCACAATTTATTAGTGAAAACTCTGAGTATAGTATTTTCAAATATGATAAATCTGCCGCATCATTTTTGTTATATAAAGGAGTGGTCTATCCGCTTGGCGAGTGGTTTGGCGGGTTTGGCGTAACAAGTATGGCTCTGGCCGATATAGACAACGATGGGGATTCGGAATTGTATTTTACATATTCATGGGGTTCTGGCCTTCATCGCTCTCATGCAGCTTATTTTAGCCCATCTGCCAAAGAAATTGTTACCTTACCCTACACAAATATAAATAAGGACATGACCCTCGTGGATCATGGCGACGGCAGTCTATCTCTATATGGGGCAGACATATCAAATCTAATGGATTTTGCTCATTTTGATAGGAAGAAAACTGATTTTATATCGGATATTGTATATGAGAAAGGGCAGATCTTATTAAGTGCAGCAGCTAATGAGTAAAGACTGATAGATATTATAAAAGCCTCATATGCATAGAAGGTAGAAGCTCAGATCACGGTAATTGAGGATGCAGCTTTCACTGCTATGATCCAATTTCCATCCCAAAATCATTTTTCTAACGAACCGTATTGCCCTTATTATGTAGAAAAGTACAACTATATTATTTTAACGAATCTGGATAACGTTATATCATGCTTTATTAGGTGTTATGAGCTGTTTTTCTCGAATTAACGATTCTGGAGTTCGTTACGATTTTAATCGACTACCAATGGCTTAAATAAGAGCTATAAGGTTCGTAAGCCATTGGCATGGTAAGAGAAGGATATCCTTCTGCGTAAGCTCCATCAAAAAACAAAGCTGGGTCTGTTTCAAGCGTAGGTAATCCTACTTTTGGGACAGCCCTTTTTTAAATTAAGGTATGGCGATAAGTTACGAAAAAAGGCTGCTCTTTCTCTATTTTTGTTTATTTCATTCCTTTGTTCTACTTTGAATAAGCAAAAATATTCATGTTTATGTCAGCGTTTACATCGTATCTAGGTTCGGGTAAAGTGATGGAATAAGGGGGATCGCATATGCGTAAGAGTTGGCTGCTGGGACTTATTGTGTGTACAGGTGTAATTCATCTTGCGACGTTATCAGTGGACAGTACGGTGCTGCATTGGATATTCAAGCTTCTGCCAATTGCGCTCATTATTACGCTCGTTGTTTGCAGTGTACCAGATGGACGCGGCCAAGCGGTTTATAGGAAGCTGATTCTGACAGGGCTGCTGTTTAGCCTATTGGGAGATGCGTTTCTACTGCTTCCTGATGATCCGTGGTTTGTGTTCGGGTTGGGTGCGTTTCTAACGGGGCATTTGTTTTATGTGGCTGCAATGGTTGCTCGTTGGTTTAAGCAGCAATCGCTTATGAGCTGGTACGGTGTGCTTGCGGGCTTGATTATCGTCATTTACTCGGTGCTGCTGGGCAGTCGCTTTTATGAGCGTATTTCGGGGGATGAAAGCTTAAGCGGGTTATGGATTCCCGTCGTTGTCTACATTACCGTTATTGGAGCGATGTGCTTTACGGCCATTATGAGCCGCAATGCGTTTGCCATTGTTGGTGCGATCCTATTCGTTGCATCGGACTCGATACTGGCTTGGAATAAGTTTGTCGCAGATGTGCCTTATTCAGGTCTCCTTATTATGTCTACTTACTTCGCAGCCCAAATGTTGATTGCTTCAAGTGTACAGAAGGTCAAGAAAGTTGAAGCGGCGGCCGCTAAGCCTAAGAACATCCCTCTGTGATTAAGAATACGAACTTGATGATTGTGAATCAAATTGGATCGAGAACAGGTGTCGCCTGACACCTGATCGAACTTGGAGCATTGTTCAAACTAGATCATTTCAACAAGCGCTTGCGATCGTAGGAGATCCCACAAGAACAGCGATGAGTACCGAAAAGCGAGTTATAGGATGGAGGAAACTCGCGATTTACACGGCGAACCTCGCACGAGAACTCTCTGCTATCTCTTGGAACTCTACGCAGCTTGTTGGCCTTTGCTTGGGTATCGATATGTGCTCCGGGAGGAACGAACCGATTGGGGGCAATTAGACGCTGATGGTTTCCAAAGCTTAACATTATTCCCCATGTCTTATTCTCCTCATGAGCAGTTTATATGCCTTCCAATTAAACTATTCAGCATGTCTGTGAATGTCACAAGATTTTCAGGTTATCTATCAGGAGTATGCCTTCCCAACCCATTGAACTGCCGTATACACACCAAAATCTATTAATCTCCATATGATAGTAGTAATTCTACTAATATTAAGGAGATGATAGGAATGATGAGAACAGGGGGAAGCAAGAGCGGAGGAGACCGAAGTTCAGGTTGCACATGCTCAAAGAACAGGAGCCATGGCGATAAAAGTGAAGGCCACAAGAGTGGAGGCCACAAAAACGAAGGACATAAAAGCGAAGGCCACAAAAATGAAGGTCACAAAAATGAAGGTCACAAAAATGAAGGTCACAAGAGCGAAGGCCATAAATGCTGCTGCGGTAAAAGCAGTGGAAGCAACAGCAATACTTTAAAAATTCTTTTGCGAATTGGTGTAGGAACACCCAATGTTCGGATTCATTTTGATGGAACATCGCATGTAGGCGTTTATTTGGGCATTTCAGATGGCAGCGTCATTCTTAATGTAAGAGGTGTCGTAGCATATATTAAAATAACTTCTATAACGGCTGTAGAGTTAGGTGTTAAAGTCAATAGAAAGTGTAAGAGAAAACAGTCGTGGAAATGCAGAAAAACATAAGCTAAATGTGTGTACTCACTGGATATAACAACCGTACTGTTAGCAAGAAGGCCGTGTTCATTTCCTGGTTTGAATGTCATGGCTTTTTCAGTATTCCTACCAATACAAACAAAAAAAGGGCTAGAAGCCCTTATTGCCGTAGATATGACCCAGATGGAGTTAGTTCACTTATTGTTATGATCGAAGTTTGCTTTGCCACCATCTTATAACGGGGGGAAATGATTAATCTTGGGGACGAGTGCCGGGCTCCAGGCCAGTAGAAGTCGCTGTCTTAATAAGCCGGACCGATAGGTCGCTATGCAGCCGAATTTGGCAGGATAGCCGAATAGCTGCATCCTCGATTCCTTTGTTGCGAAGAACTGTCGCTTCTGCCTCGCTCATCTCGCCTGCATCTCCAGAGAGCACTTCTACAGCGCATGTCGTACACTTAACGTTCCCGCCGCATCGGTGCAGGACGTCGACTCCATTATCCTCTAACATTAGCACAAGCTTTGTGCCTTCAACTGCCTGAATGGCGTTTCTTCCTTCTACTTGAACCGTTGGCATTTGCCATTCCTCCTCGAATTGTTCATCCTCATATTACCTAACCAGCTTATATTAAACCATTATCTTATAGAATAAGTCCAATTCTATAGCCAAACTCTTTTTATAGTACGAAAACCCACAAGAGGGGGGCGATTTTCAGAGTATCCTTCTTAAAAGTAAAATAGCTGAAATAAAAAGAATCATAACCATTAAGATCATTCATCCAACGGGTTTCGGTTCTTTAATATCGCCAGCTTAGCTGGATGCAGCGGCCACCCAGTGGCTTTTTTTCACTTCTAATGAAATTAGCATTATGTTAGGTGAACTAGACAAGAGCAATCTACTACTATTATTATAATTATTATAATCATACGATTTATTTTGAATTGTGAGAAATGATATAGTTGTCATTATGTTATATGCATGTGGAAATGATTATGGGATGGGAGTGATGGCTGCGATGCAGGAATACGAGTATGAGTTTGCTGATTTCATTTACTATACGCCTGGGCAACTGGAAAAGGAATGTCGTATATGGCCGGTTCGAGCGGGTCGCAGTTTGGCCAAGCCTAACTATAAAGTGGGACCCAAGAGGATAGAGTGCTACAGTCTTCACTTCGTGCAGGAGGGAATGATTCGGCTGCAGTACGAAGGCAAGCAGGTGGAGCTGGAGAAGGGCGACGTGTTTTGTTTATTTCCTTATCGTAAATATTTCTACGACATGATTCCCTCTGATCGGCCGCTTCAAATGAGCTGGTTGGCGGTGGATGGCGATAGGGCAATGGCGTTGCTAGAGCTTGCGGGTTTAACGCATGAGCATCCGTTTCGCAAGAAGGCGCTGACCTCACGAGTCAGAGCATCGGCAGACCAAGTCATTCATACGCTTGAAGGCGCTCAGCGGTGGAATCCGGCAGGTGCACTTGAGCTGCAAAGTCATATTTGTGCCTTATTCGCCGGGTTGATTCCGGAGTCGGTACCTGCTCAAGAGGCTGAACTTGCTGGTTGGATTCATGAATGCATGAAATACATAGAGCTGCACGCCTCAGAGGGAATATCCGTCCAACAGGTAGCGGATTTCGCGGGTGTTCATCGTTCCTACTTTACCCAAGTGTTTACAAGCCAAGCCGGCATGCCGCCAATGAAGTACATGCAGAAGATCCGTATGGACAAGGCGAGGCAGCTGCTAATGGATACAGACGCAACGATAACGGAGATCGCTCTGTCCCTTGGGTATCCGAATTTGTATACGTTCACCAGAGCATTCAAGACTTATTTTAAGGAATCCCCCTTAACTCTAAGAAAGACAATTGGATAATCTCAAGTAGGTACAATATATTTGAAAACGATTACACGATAAACACTTCCTTATGTTCAAAAAGGAGATTTCGCGACATGAAGTTATCCACCCTTCAACGATGGATATCACCCCGTTTAAGCATCCAAGGGAAGATATTCATCGCATTTAGTCTAGTCGCCCTGCTTTCCATATTATCCGTATCTGGCATTGTCTATTTGAATATGCGCGAGACGATAAAGGATAACGCAGTTACTTCGGTATCGGATAGTATTCGCCAGGCGGATGAATCCCTTAATATTATGCTGGAAGAGATCGACCGGCTGAACACGGTAGTAGTGACTAACAAAAACACGGTGATCGATACACTGCTCAGTCCATCGGAAGAGATCAGCTACGAATGGTTTTTAGAACAGAAGCGGATTGAAGAATTTCTATCGGTGCTGATCGATTATAAGCCCTACATTTCTAGGATTGCCGTTGTTGGGTTGAACGGAAAGGTTTTTTTCTCCGGTGGTCCATGGCTGGACCGGACGGTCCTTGGGTCACAGATGATGGATTATACGCTTGGAAACGGATCGCGCCATGCCTATTTGAAGCAGACCGGCGTGTCGGATGCCATTACCGTAGGCAGAGAAATCCGTTATAACCGCGAAACAATCGGCGTAGTCATGGTGGATTTAAACTATGATTTCATCAAAAAAACGTATGGAGTGAAGCCGACCGCCGATAGCATGCTGTATGTGCTCGATAAAGAAGGCGGATTCGTGTATCAGTCCGAATCAGCGCCGTCTTTTGCTCCTCCTATTGAGAAGATTGTAAGCATTAAGCAGGAATTCAAAGGCCCTGGCGATGTAGCGGAAATGATCATAGATGGAAGAACCTACACCGTTGTTAGACGTTCATCGGAATATACGGGCTGGACTACACTGGCGCTAATACCGATGGATTCACTGCTTAGTGAATCTGCGAATCTTCGCAAGCTGATGGCTGAAGTATCGGTATTTGTTTTGGCCATCGTGTTAATCTGCTCACTGCAGGTGTCCTCCCGGATCACCATAAATATTCGGCGTCTGAAGTCCATGATGATGCGGGTGAAGGACGGGAATTTGGAATTTCCAATGAAGGAAATCAAAACGAAAGACGAGGTAGGCCAGCTGTACCACGTCTTTATCGGTATGGTGGAGGAATTGAAACGGCTGCTGGAAGGAATTCGAATCAGTGAGAAGGAGAAGCGCGAAGCGGAGTTGACGGCTCTTCAGGCGCAGATACGTCCACATTTCCTATACAATTCCCTAAATACAATCAAATACTTGGCCAAGCTGAACGGTGTGCCCAATATCGAGGAGGTATCCGGCTCTTTAATCGAGCTGATGCGCGGGGTTTTAGGTAATTCCAATGAATATCTTACGGTTCGAGAGGAACTGGACTATGTAAGAAGTTATATCTCCATCGTGAAATATAAATACATGCAGCCAATTCCGGTGTATGAGGAGATTGAGGATGAAGCCCTGCTGGAATGCCGGGTGCCCAAGCTTATGCTGCAGCCTATCGTGGAGAACGCCATCATTCATGGGATCGGCTCGCTGGAGGAAGGGGGAGCGGTCATGATTCGCGTTTGCGAAGAGAATCACAACCTAAAAATCGAAGTGACGGACAACGGCAAAGGTATGACTCTGGAGCAGATGGATTTGCTGCTGGGCGAGCATAGCAAAGGAGAGGCTCCATCACGTTTCAGTGGCATGGGAGTGCGCAATGTGCATGAACGAATTGTTCGCATAAATGGAGAACCTTATGGTGTCAAGCTGTACAGCGAGCTGGGACTATATACGAAGGTCGTAATTACACTTCCCGTTCTACGGGACACGGAAAAATTAGATTATGAGGTGATATAGGTTATGTTTCAAGTGCTGTTGGTTGATGACGAGCCGCTGGTCCGCAACAACTTATCGACGCTAATCAATTTCCGGAAATACGGCTTTGAAATATGTGGTGAAGCGCACAACGGAGTCATGGCCTTGGCATTGATCGAGCAGTCTCCGCCGCATATCGCCATTATAGACGTAAATATGCCCGAAATGAATGGTGTGGAGCTAAATCGAACGATCAAAGAAAGATATCCTGCCATTAAGACGATTATGCTTAGCAGCTTTGACGACTACGATTATGTGCGTGAATGCCTGAAAAATGGCTCCATTGATTATTTGCTGAAGCATCGTCTCGACGGAGCAACGCTGATTGACCTGTTGAACAAAGCGGTTCTTGCACTRCAGCAGGAGGATCGGCTGTTGGAGAACCGCAATGATCAGAAAGCGATGGCAGAACGAATGAATCCGGTGCTCATCCGTGGTTATATTGCCGATTTGGTAAGAAGGAAACCGCAGTCCGCCCAGGAGCTTGAAGCCTTTGCACGGAAGAATGGGCTATATCCTCAAACGGTGAGCTACGCTGCAGCGTCTCTACAAATTGTCCCTTTCCTGCTGCTGACGCAATCCTGCAGCGACGTACAGACCAATCGGCTCGTCCAGCAGGCTGTTGAGATCATGCAGCAGAGTCTAGGTGATATACAAGAACGTACAGCCGCCTACCTTGAGAACGGACGTATGGTTGTCGTTTTTTCGTTCAAGGAACGAAGCGAGCATGCAGCTGCAAGCGAGGCTGACCGAATGATGAGCAAGCTTCGCCACGCGCTGGAGCTATTCCTGAATTTAAAGTGCGTCTATGCCATCGGACATTTATGCAGCAGCCTGTCACTTCTTAGAACGAGTTACGGTTCCGCAGAGCGACTGCTTGATTTTTCACCCAATGAGGAACTGACTGGCCAAGTGAATGGAGGGGGAAATGGAATATACGGTCAGCGGGTCTCTTTAACCATCGAGGAGCAGAAACAGCTGCTGCTCTCAATCGAGATGCTCGATAAGGACGGCATGCAGCGGCTGATTTTATCCGTATTCGATTCGATTAAGGGGCAGCCCATTCACTCTCATTCCGTGCAAATGATCATCAGCGAGCTTCTGCATATCGCGGATAAAGTGTTGAAGAAATGGCTGCCTCAGCATGGCTCTGCGATGGATAAGCTTCCTGCAAGGAGCGAATTGGGCAGATTAGACAGCGTCGGAGAGATGGAGCAATGGCTGCAAGCCTTCTATGCCAGCCTGTTGAGCCTGCTCAAGGAGACACATGCAGTGGGACCGTATTCACGGCATGTATCGCAAGCGATAGGATTCATTCTGGAAAGATATTCAGGCAGCGTCACTCTGGAGCTGGCAGCGGACGCCATCAGCCTGAATCCATCGTATTTAAGCAGACTATTCAAAGAAGAGACGAAGTCGACGTTCTCAGAATATTTAAACCGGATCCGAATCGATGCAGCGCGCAAGCTGCTAGAGAACGGTCAATACTCGCTCAAGCAAATCAGCAGTCAAGCGGGCTTTTCTTCCTACAACTATTTTTTTAGAGTGTTTAAGGAAATGACCGGCGTGACGCCCCAAACGTATTTGAACGGTTTAGGTGGCGGGGGAGCTGAAGCGAAGTTGTAAAATATGTGGAGTAAATAGTCATATTATTATAACTTTGTGGCGAAACGGGTGAATTATAATGAGTGGACACCGCTGGCAAACGGTTACACCATTCGGTGAATAGAACATTGGAGGTCACAGATTTATGCGTAGACACTGGGGAAGAAACGCACTAACTACGATGATCGTTTCCGGTCTGATCCTGACCGGCTGCAGCAACAACAACGGAGGCTCAAAGACAGAGAATCAGCCTTCGCCTGCTTCTGAAAGCGCTGTTAAAGCGGAAGGATTCCCGATCGTGGAGCAACCGATCAAGCTCAAGATGTTCACGCGAATCGCGCCTGCTAACGGGCCGTTCAAAGATATGCCGGTGTTCCAAGACTATGAGAAATTAAGCAACATTCAGGTAGCATTTACCGAAGCTCCTACAGACGGATTCGCGGAGAAAAAAAATCTATTGTTCGCTTCCAACGAGCTTCCCGATGTATTGTACCGTTCGGAACTCAATCCGCTTGAGACTATTCGCTACGGGACGGCCGGACAGCTTATTCCGCTTGAGAATTTAATTGAGCAGTATGCACCAAATTTGAAAAGCCTAATGGAGCAATATCCAGAGATCCGCTCGGGCATTACGACTCCGGAAGGACACATTTACTCGATCCCCGGCATCGTAACGACCGGCTCGGCGCGTACGGACAAACGCTGGATCAATAAAGCGTGGCTCGAGAAGCTGAACTTGGAAGAGCCCAAAACGACGGATGATCTATATAAAGTGCTCCTTGCTTTCCGGGATGGAGATCCGAACGGCGACGGCAAATCGGACGAAATTCCTATGACTGCGCGTAAGGCGGCAGCGGGGATACCTATCGTAAATATGATGGCCGGATCGTTTGGCTTGGATTTGCAGCTCGGCTATAACATCAACATCAAAGACGGCAAGATCAATATTTGGAGCAGCGACGAGAAGCACAAAGAGTTGCTTATGTACTTGAACAAGTTGTATAAGGAGAAGCTTCTGGACCAGGAAATCTTCACGCATACGGAAGCACAATATCTTGCTAAGCAAGGCTCAGGCAATACGGGTCTTTTCTTTGACCAGACGAACAACAACTTCTTGCCGATCCAGAATCAATATGTCGGCACCGCTCCTCCAGTTGGTCCGCATGGCGACCAGATGCAAAGCCCGGTAGCGCCGGTGCCACGCGACTTCGGAGCGTTCGCTATTACATCTGTGAACAAATATCCGGAAGCGACTATACGCTGGATCGACTATTTCTACAGTGACGAGGGCTCCACCCTGCTGCGCTTTGGCAGAGAGGGCGAGCATTACGAGCTGAAGGATGGCATGCCGTATTACAAAGAGGATTTTCTGGCAATAACAGGTGCGCAGGGAAAAATGACACCGTACGCAGGCGGCGGCGCGCCTCACTTGATCAGCGACAAGGTAGCGTCTTTCATCAATCCACCGCAAGTTCAAGAGGCATACGCGAAGCTGGAGCCGTACATGCCGAAGATTCGTTATGCTGCTCCGATGTTCAATGAAGAGAACGCTCAGAAAGTTAACATTCTGCGCAACGACATCGACAAATATATCGACGAGCAAAGCACGAAGTTTATCGTTGGCGCGATCAGCTTCGATAAGTGGGAGGAATTCCAGGCTACTTTGAAAAAAATGAAGATCGACGAGCTGGAACAGCTCTATCAAGAAGCTTACGACAAGATGGAGAAATAAGACCGAGACCGTATGAATAAGGAGTGAATGCTCATGAAGAGCGCGCAAGAAGGTGCAGCCGCTCTGTCCCATATCCAGCCGAGGCGCGGATCCAGCCTGATCAGGAATATAGCCAAACGGTATGATCTGTATCTTATGCTGCTTCTGCCGATAGCCTGGTACTTAATCTTTAACTACGGTCCACTGTACGGCCTGCAAATCGCATTCAAAAATTTCAATCCGGCAAAGGGCATTTTCGGAAGCCCTTGGGAAGGCTTTGGGCATTTCGAACGGTTTTTCGACTCGTATTATTTCTGGAGGCTGTTATGGAACACGGTGTCCATCAACTTGTTCTCTCTGCTCATCGCATTCCCGGTTCCGATTATGCTCGCTCTAATTGTTAACGAAATCCGAAGCAAAACCTTTAGCAAATGGCTGCAAAATATTACGTATATCCCTCATTTCATTTCGGTTGTCGTTATCGTAGGCATATTGAACGTATTCCTATCACCGACAGGACCGATCAATATGATGATCGAGGCATTCGGCGGCACTTCAGTCCGATTCATGGAGGCAGCCGGCTGGTTCAAGACGATCTTCATCAGCTCAAACATATGGCAAAACATGGGGTGGCAATCGATTATCTACATTGCGGCGCTCAGCGGAGTGAATCCGCAGCTATACGAAGCGGCCAAGATGGACGGGGCATCGAGGCTGAGGCGCATATGGCATGTCTCGCTTCCAGGCATAGCTCCGGTCATCGTGATCCTGCTCATTCTGGATATCGGCCATTTCATGAACGTAGGCTTTGAGAAAATTTTGCTCATGCAAAACAACTTGAATTTGGAATCAAGCGACGTCATCTCCACGTTTGTCTATACGACAGGCATATTGAAGGGAGAATACAGCTACACGGCGGCTATCGGACTGTTCAACTCGGTCATCAATCTCATCCTGCTGCTGATGGTCAACCGGTTCGCACGCAAGACGTCAGAGACGAGCTTATGGTAAAGGAGAGAACCCAGTCATGTCGAAGCAACAAGCCATAAGAAAACCGTCGGATGAACGGGCGTTCGACTTCGTTATATACGTGATCGCCGCAATCATCATTATTATTGTGCTGTATCCGCTGCTCTTTATTGTCAGCGCTTCGTTCAGCGATCCGTCCAAGGTACTGAATGGAGAAGTATGGCTGCTTCCGAAGGGCGTGACCTTGGAAGCGTACAAGAGCATTTTGCACAACGATAAAATTTGGACAGGGTACCGCAATACGATCGTTTATACCGTGGTCGGCACGCTCATCAATATCATCATGACGATACTGGCGGCGTATCCATTGTCTAGGCCAGATCTTCCCGGGCGCGGCAAAATTATGGTCTTGATCACGCTCACTATGTTTTTCGGCGGCGGATTGATTCCAACCTATATGCTGGTTAAGGAACTGGGGATGGTGAATACCATGTGGGCGCTGATCGTTCCGGGGGCGATCGCCACGTACAATTTAATCGTTATGCGGACTTACTTTCAATCAAGCATTCCATGGGAGCTGCAGGAGGCAGCTCACATGGACGGCTGCTCCAACTGGCGATTGCTGTTTAGCATTATATTGCCTCTATCCAAACCGATATTGGCTGTTATGGTTCTATTCTATGCGGTGGGTCATTGGAATTCGTACTTCGCCGCGCTGATCTATATCCGCGACGAGGCTCTGCATCCGCTCCAGCTTGTGCTGCGTGAAATTCTCATGATCAGCCAATCCGCAGGCATCGAGGGCGGAAGTGTCGGGCTGGAGGATCAAATTCTGCTTGCCGAGAGCATTAAGTTCGCGGTCATTATCGTCTCTACTTTGCCGGTATTGATCATGTATCCATTCGTGCAGCGGCATTTCGTCAAGGGCGTTATGATCGGATCGCTTAAAGGTTAACATCGTAACCATTATGACAAATCAGTTGGAGGTTTATTTTGAAAACTAACGCAAAGATTACGATTGATTGCAGCCATGCGAGCGAGCATGCGGTTAACCCTTACCTGTTCGGTCATTTCGTTGAAGATATTCGGGATCATATGGAAGCGATGCTTGCGTTTCCGCTTAAGGATATGGACTTCGAGAGCGAGGCCGTGTCGAAGAAAGAGATTTCCGGTAGCTGGTACGCCTATACGAATGGGCGGAACACCAAGTACGCGTTGGAGGCGCCTGCACCGAAGCATTCGGGGCGCGCCCAGCGCATTCGCCTTCTGAGCGATGATGAGGCCTATGCGGGAATCGCGCAAAAGACAGCGCTCAAGGGGCCAGCCGATTACGCGGTCAAGCTTGTGGCCCGTGCCTCCGTCGAGTTGAAGACTATTATCATTGCAGCTGTCGATCGGCGCTCGGAAGAGCTCCTTGGACAAGTCCGGATCGAGCTCGACAGTCACAATTGGCGTGAGTACGAAGCGCAGCTGTCTATTGCTCGCGAATGCGTCGACG
The DNA here is from genome assembly GCF_052115145.1 of Paenibacillus sp. 2TAB26. Classification (NCBI taxonomy): domain Bacteria; kingdom Bacillati; phylum Bacillota; class Bacilli; order Caryophanales; family Paenibacillaceae; genus Paenibacillus; species Paenibacillus sp. 2TAB26. The sequence goes on along the minus strand of NZ_JBFRGC010000008.1, from coordinate 261,576 downwards.
CCGAACTCAGGGTATACATTCCGGATGACCACCAGAGATGGTGCGATCACGTGTCCACCGGTATGCTTTGGATTGACCATGTATCTGTATTGCCGATAGATTGCATCGCCATGGTGAAGCGTGAAGTCATCGACATGACGCGTGATTTGAACGCGGGGATGATGAGGCTTGCCGGCAACTACATCAGTGCCTACCATTGGGAGCACGGTATAGGTCCTGTTCTCGAAAGACCAGTCATGTACAACGAAGCATGGGGTGGCTGGACCAGTAAATATTTTGGCACGGACGAATTTATTCGGTTTTGCCGGGAACTTCAAGTGGAGCCGCTCATCTGCGTAAATGACGGATCGGGTACGCCCGAGGAAGCCGCTCAGTGGATTGAATACTGTAATGGCGGCGTCGATACGCCAATGGGTGCGATGCGTGCGGCGAACGGAAACCCCGAGCCTTACAATGTCCGCTATTGGGAGATTGGCAACGAGGTATGGGGACAGTGGCAGGTAGGTACGTGTTCTGCAGATCAGTTTGCAAGGCGTACGGTTTCCTTCGCCGAAGCTATGAAGGCGACAGATCCCTCCATCGTCCTGCTGGCTTGCGGACACTTCGAGCAGGAGTGGAACAAGACCGTCCTTGATCTAGCTGGTGAACATTTTGATTATCTTACCTTACATTTGTACCACGGCTATGGACCATTCGGCATGAACCAGAATACGCCGTCGGAGGATCGATATAAAGCGATTGCTGCTTATCCCGAGTTTACCCGTCACCACATCACAAAGACGACAGAGCATATTCTTGCGAATGCGAAGCATAGCCATGTGAAGCTGGCGATTACTGAATACAACACGATGTATTATCCGAACACGATTCGGAAAGGGCTGCCGAATGAGCATACCTTAGGTGCGGCAGTAGCCAATGCTGCTAACCTGAACGAAATGATACGCTGCAGCGATATGGTTCATATCGGCAGCTTCTCCGATCTGGTAAACGGCTGGCTCGGCGGATGTATTCGCGTTGGCGATTATTATGCCGATCAATATTGCGGCAAGGAGCCCGGTTGGAGCGGCTTACCCCTTACCGTATTCGGAACGCCAACGTATGAAGTGATGAAGCTGTACGCAAATTGTGATGTTCGGCATCTTGTTCACGCCACAGCCGACTGCGGAAATTTTGCTGTTCCGTCACTCAGGGAGACTCCTATCTCTCTGGAGGCGCTGCCTGATCTCGATGTTGTGGCAGGCACGAACAGCGGTCGCACCTCCATCACCGTGTTTATCGTAAACCGCAGCTTAAATGAGGTGAAAGCGACGCTTGACCTGCAAAACTTCGAGGCTTCGGAAGAAACGATTTTATATGAAATTACGGGAGATTCCTACGACGATATCAATTCCGTGTTTGAGCCGGAACGCATTATAAGTAAGAAAAAAGTCGTCCCTGCCGAAGAATGGAAGCTAGGCTATCCGCTGCGCCCTACATCTGTTTATGTACTGGAAGTTTTGGCGAAGCACAAGAATTAGGAGGTACGGCATGACAACAAAGGCATATATCAAAGACTACCCCAGACCACAATTTGTACGCGACAATTGGCTAAGCTTAAATGGCGAATGGAACTTCCGCTTCGATGACCGCGGTTTGGGAGAGAAAGAAAAGTGGTACGAGAAATTCGAAGAGACCCACAAAATAAACGTGCCCTTCACGTACGAAACCAAAGCGAGCGGGATTGGAGTCGAAGAATTCCATCCGCAAGTATGGTACAACAAAGCTGTTCACATCCCGATGGAAGCTGAAGGGAAACGGGTTATCCTTCATTTCCAAGCAGTGGATTACGAAGCTAAGGTGTGGGTGAATGGAACGTTAGCAGGACAGCATATAGGAGGCTACGCGGCTTTCTCGTTCGACATTACTGATTATCTCGCATTCGGAGCTGATAATCTAATTACGGTGAAGGTGGTAGACAGCAATAGCTGCTATCAGCCTCGAGGCAAACAGCGCTGGACCAAAGACAATTTCGAATGCTTCTATGTCCAGACGACCGGGATATGGCAGACGGTATGGATGGAATACGTGGAGGAACAGAGACTTGACGCCGTCAAAATCACGCCGGATTTCGACCGTTCCATCGTCCGTTTCGATTTTGAGGTGCATGGGGTGGAGGAAGCGGGAGCCGGTGATTTAAGGCTGGAAGCTATCGTTACCTTCAAAGGCAAGCTTGTGAAACGGGTTAGTCTAGCGATCGATCGCCCTTGCCTAACCGTTGAGGTTGATCTGCTGCATGAGGCAAACGGGCCTTGGAAAAGAAGCTTCTGGTCTCCGCAGCATCCGAACTTATACGACGTGGAATTTGTGCTGTATGCGAAGGATCAGGCTGTAGACAAGGTGTTCTCCTATTTTGGCATGCGAAAAGTTTCTATTAAGAACGGCAAGGTGCTGCTAAACAATGTTCCCATCTACCAGAGAATGATTCTGGATCAGGGCTATTGGACAGAAAGCCATCTGACTCCACCAAGCGAGGAAGCCTTAATTGAAGATATCGATCACATTCTAGCAATGGGCTACAACGGCGTGCGCAAGCATATGAAGATCGAGGATGCCCGCTTTCTCTATTGGTGCGATGTGAAAGGTTTGCTTGTGTGGTCGGAGATGGCGGCTACCTTCGAGTTTCATGACCGCGCGGTCGATGCGTTTACAAAGGAATGGCTGGAGATTGTGAGGCAGCAATATAACCATCCAAGTATTATTACTTGGGTGCCATTTAATGAATCGTGGGGCATCCCCGCTATTCTGCGTGATAAACGGCAGCAGAAGTTTACCGAGGGCATCTATCATTTGACTAAATCCATTGATCCTTATCGTCCAGTCATCACGAACGACGGCTGGGAGCATACGGTATCCGACATTTTAACGCTGCATGACTATGTAGCTACAGGTGATGGTTTCCTGAAGCGTTATGCGGACAAGGATGCGATTTTGGCCAATGAAACGACTTGCAATCAATGGAAGTATGCGTTAGCCGAAGGATACGAATATCAAGGTCAGCCGATTATCATCAGTGAATTCGGAGGTATCGCGTTCCAGTCGGACAAAGGCTGGGGCTATGGCGATCAAGTGGCGTCGGAGGAGGAATTCATTAAGCGTTTCCGCGGCATTACCCAAGCTATTAAGGACGTTAAGTATATTAGTGGTTACTGCTATACGCAGCTTGCCGACGTTCAGCAGGAGATTAACGGGCTTCTGACTGAGGATCGAAAGCCGAAAATACCTTTGGATACAATTAAAGCTATTAATTTAGCCTGAATGAACTTATAAAGCTCAGTCATTATCAAATATTTCTTTCATTAATATATAAATCAATGAATATTTGATGCAGTCAGTTAGATTGTCGAGAAACCCGAGTCTTATGGAGGACATCGGGTTTCTCTTTTTAGGCTGTAAGTTAGGTTATTATGATTTCCGGTAAGAGCTTGGCGAGTGTCCATGGTATCTTTTAAAAGCATGTGTAAAGGAGTACACGTCTGAATACCCGAGGGATAGGGCGATATGAGAAATCGGCAGTGCCGTCGTTTGCACTATTTTCATAGCTTCCGTCATGATTAGATTCGTCAGGTACCGATGCGGCCGGGTGCCGACTTTCTGGTGAAAGACATTCGAAAAATGCGAACGATGGATCCCGACATGTTCAGCAATGTCTGCAACGGTTATCCCTTCCTTATAATACAAATGAATGTAGTCGATGCTTGTTGCTACCCAGTCATCGGTGGGTGAGGCTGCTTTCATCGGTTTGGATAATTGAATGATCTGATTCAATAAAGAGTAGAACCCTTGCGTTAACGAGAAGTCATCCTGTCTCACGAGATGCTTCCATTCGGAGGCGAATCGAAAAAAGGATCGCTCAAGATCCTGGTTGAAAAAATTTTTAATATAGGGGTGTTTGAGCGTAAGCCCAAGGCGGCGGGTGACCAGCGGCATTTGTTTACCTTCGGCAGCAACCCAAAACATCTTTAGAGCGGGTTCTTCACAGGAAGTAATGTAATATTCATGAATGCTGTTAGGGAATAGAACAAAAAGATCGCCTCGCGTAAGTGTTGTCTCTTCCTGATTCATGCACAGTGTAACCTGGCCTGCAAGAACGAAATGCAAGCTATAGTAAGCAATAAAGCGCGGTCCTATATGATAATTTGGCTTTGCCTCGTTATAGCCAATACGGATGGGTATAACTCCGTTATGCTTCTCCAAGGCATTGGGGGTGTGGTACAAATGTTCCGCATATTCATGGGTGAACTCTATCATGCAGACGACCTCTTCCGAAGTTAAAGTTGATGAAAGTCACTATCATTTTAACATCGCCCGACATAGGTGAATAGTAACCGTCATTCATGAGAAGGGCCTCAAGTCTGCCTGCGGCCTAGTACGATGATGCAAATAGTACCTGCTTGGTTACAGACTTGAGGCTTCGTGATGGACAGGCTAAGCGTGACAAATTCTAGGCATCGGCATAGGTTCTTTACCAAGCTCAGCCCATACATATTTCAGCAGGAGCTCTGTTTTTAAGCTGGAGTAATTAGGGTTATCCCACAAGTTGTGAAGTTCGTTAGGATCCTCTTGCAGGTCAAAAATTTCACCGTATATCTGGTTATAATAAACCGTGATTTTATATCGTTCATTTACGAACGTTTTCTGATGGATGGTAGTTGCCTCGTGCCGGAATTCACAAATGGCATGGTCTCTTGCTTGATCAGACCTGCTAAGCCACACTTCCTTCTGGTCTACTCCTGTCATTGCATGAGGGATAGGCAGATTTGAGAACGAAAGGAAGGTAGGAGCTAGATCAACAAGTGATTGAAATGCAGTAGAGGTTTTGCCAGCCGCAACGTGCCCTGGGTACCTCACGATGAACGGCAGCTTTATCAAATCCTCATAATGGAAGCCGCCCTTAGCTTGCAAGCCGTGCTGTCCAAAGAAATGGCCATGGTCGCTTGTGAATACGACTAGCGTATTATCAGCTAATCCGAGTTGGTCTAATTTATCAAGAATAGTGCCAATATATTTATCCATCATGCTGACCATGCCATAATACACAGCGACCAGCTTTTTCTTGTCTTTTTCCGTCAGCCTGAATTTGCTGCCGTACTCATAGTAATGATGGGAGCGATAACCGTGAATGTCGAATTCGCTCTCTCGCAAGAACGAGAAGTCTGGCGCCTCTTCTTGAGTCATTCGAAAATGCGGCGGATTATTATCGTGTTCACCTGGTACCATGGCAGGAATGGTTAGCTTATCGGGATCATACATTCTGTCCCATGGCTCAGGAACCAAGTATTCAGGGTGCGGGTCAAAAAAGCTGGACCACAAGAAAAAGCTGTCATCATTTTGTTTATATTGTTCCAATAACAGATTCGTTCGTTCGGCGATCCAGGTATTATAGTGGTACTTCTCAGGAATTGGCCATGTGTAAGTCTGGTTAGGATCCATGGTGCCTGTCGGCGGCAAAAAATAATCTCGCCAATTGGTGCATCCTTTATCCTCCAGCCATGCTGCATAGTGCTGCCCAACATGCGCTTCATTGGTATGGTTTCGTGCTAGCTCAACATGAGAGAAGCCGTAAAAAGAGTCCTTGTTCGTTCTCCAGTAATCCAAATCCTGCAGTATGGGATACGATTCGAGTGATGGATATTGTTCTGTTGAACGCAAAGGTTGAAAATGTGCCTTACCAACCAGCGCAGTTTTATAACCAGCCTGTTGGAAGTCCTCGCCAATCGTATGTCGATCTTCGAGCAGCTTCGTGCCAAGCGTCCAAGCTCCGTGTTGGCTTGGATACATGCCGGTAATAATGGATGCACGGCTAGGTGTACAAGTAGGATTGGGACAATAAGCTCGGCTGAAGGTTGTACCTTCACGAACTAGCCGGTCCAGATTGGGAGTATGGACTTCATTGTTAAATGCGCCTATCGTATTCCAATGCTGCTGGTCGCTCGTAATCAATAGAATATTTGTCTTTTTCATAGATTCATCTCCTTTCTGCTTTTCATTATAGACAATAATGGTAATGAGAAGGATGCTCTAATGTGTCCTTACTATTTGTTATTTTGTGAGGTGGATCGAAAGGATTGTTTTTATCATATTGGGATTAAGGTGTAAGATTAAAGCGTGAGAGATGCTTTGAAATCACTCCCTCATTTCGGATTTAGCTATGCTTATTTCAGATTGGAATAAACAAAGCTGCGAATAGAAGGTTAATTATTAGGAAGGTAGTGTTGCGAAGTGAATCGTTCTGAATCGAGTTCTCCTCGATTAACATCCCTATTTTGGAGCTTTCTAAAACTTGCGCCTATTTCTTTTGGCGGTGGATACGCCACTTTTCCTGCGTTGGAACGGGAGATTGTTGCGAGCAGGAAATGGATGAATGAAGAGGAATTACAAGAAACGCTTTCGCTTGCGGCAGCGGCCCCAGGAGGCGTGGCAATCAATGCTTCTTTATTGATCGGGTATCGTCTAGACGGGGTGAAGGGGGCGGTCGCAGCAGCAATGGGTGCCATCTTACCGACCTGTCTCATCGTTATCGGCCTTTTTCTACTCTATAACAAGTTCAGTGACAGCTTGAAGGTAATTGGAGCGTTAAGAGGAATCGGTTGGGGAATTGTTGCAATGATCCTCTATACCGTTTTTAGGCTGGGGAGGATATCAATTAAGGATACACTTTCGTTAGCAATTGCGATTATAAGCCTTGTACTTCTTTTTTTGGAGACACATCCGATTTGGCTTATAACCGGAGGTGCTGCTGCCAGTGTCGTTGCAACACATGGCGGTCGGAGTGCAAAAAGCTCGCAGACACGCCAATTCAAGGATAGTGCCGACAATTCATATATGTATTTTATTTAAGTCATTCATCTGGGAGCTGAAGTCATGGTGCAGTTATTTTGGTTTTTTCTGCAAATGGGATTCGTGTCGTTTGGCGGAGGGTATGCTTTGATCCCATTAATTGAGAGGGAGACGGAACGCCAAGCCTGGATGAGCAGCGATATGCTTGTAGACGTTATCGCAGTTGCAGGAATGTCTCCTGGTCCCATCGCCGTTAATTTGGGTTTGCTTGTCGGCTATCAAGCCTACGGGGTGATTGGCGCCATTGCTGGTGTGCTAGGCTTACTGCTGCCTTCCATGCTGATGACTGCAGGAATGATTTACTTCATTACCCGTGACCATAAAAATTATCTCAAGCGCTGCATGTATGGCGTGCAGCCTGTTGTTACAGCTCTTATACTTTTTGCCGCTTATCAACTCTGTGTGGTCCATTTATCTGCTAGCTTGTCTATCAACGAGCTCCTACCGGCCTTCCTTATTGTAGCTGCATGCTTATACATGTTATTTCGTTTACGATTGCATCCATTTACGATTCTCTTATTCTCGGGGATTAGCGGGGCAGCATTCTATGCTTAATAGGCTGGGAGAGGGGCAAATAATGATATGATACCAGGAAAATCTTGTTGTACGGCAGGCAGAGAACAGGTAGCAGCCGCCAAAATAAAACGAATAGACGATCCATTGCTTCCCACAAGATCCACTCACGCACGAGGAATCAGTCAGTTGGTAAGAATTGATGGGGGCACTTTCAGGATGGGGACGAGTGAAGCGGGCGGGGTCGCGTCGGATGGAGAGGGACCGGCTCGTGATGTGCATGTCGATTCCTTCCTTATCTCTCCGTATGCCGTAACAAACGGTGAATTTCGCTCCTTTGTTGAAGAGAGCGGCTACGTTACAGAAGCCGAACGGTTCGGTTGGTCATTTGTGTTCCATTTGCTGGCCTCCGAGCTGACACGAGAGCGGGTCAGACAGGTCCCGCAGCAAGCGCCATGGTGGCTTGCTGTGGATGGTGCCTTTTGGGCGAAGCCGGAGGGGCCGGATTCAACTATTGACGAGAGGCTTGACCACCCGGTTGTTCATATCACTTGGCACGATGCGATGGCATATTGCGCCTGGGCTGGGACTCGTTTGCCGACGGAATCCGAATGGGAATACGCCGCTAGAGGCGGGCTCACAGGCAGAACCTACCCTTGGGGGGATTTGCTGAAACCAGAAGGAAAGCACATGTGCAACATTTGGCAAGGCAAATTCCCCGTGAAGAACAATGCCAGCGACGGTTATGTAAGCACCGCGCCCGTTGATGCTTATGAGCCTAATGGGTATGGATTGTTCAATTTGTCCGGTAATGTATGGGAGTGGTGCTCTGACTGGTTCAGCCCCGAATACCACCAAGTGACATCCGAGAGAAACCCGAGGTTCATGGAACCGACCGGAATACGTGCCATGCGCGGCGGCTCTTATCTATGCCACCGTTCCTACTGCAACCGTTACCGCGTCGCAGCTAGAAGCGGAAACACACCGGACAGCTCTACCGGCAACTGTGGTTTCCGTGTGGCGGCGGACATTATGGACGGATAAACAAGGGTAAACGATAGGGATGTATATCCGTCGTTAGGTTGCACTTGAAGGAAGTCCAACGTATCAATAGTCCAAATAAAAAGAACCGAAACCCGCTCATCTAACGGGTTTCGGTTCTTTAATATTGCCAGCTTAGCTGGTTGCAACGGCCACCCAGTGGCCTTTTTTCACTTCAACGAATTCGGAGTGTTCTAGCTCGTAGGGATCAGCTTTGGCAGCTTCCTCATGCACTACCAGCTTCTTCTGCGATTCAACCTTGGGATCGGGTACTGGGATTGCCGCCAAAAGTGACTTCGTATAAGTATGGATCGGATTCGCGTAAAGCTCCTCGCTTTCAGCAAGCTCAACGATCTTCCCTTTATACATGACCGCGACGCGGTCGCTAATATGCTTCACCATCGATAAATCATGGGCGATGAACAGGTAGGTCAGACCAAGCCTTTGCTGAAGCTCCTCGAGCAGCTTCACAATCTGTGCTTGAATGGAAACGTCAAGTGCGGACAATGGCTCGTCGCAGACGATAAATTCAGGCTCTACAGCGAGCGTCCGCGCAATGCCGATCCGCTGCCGTTGGCCGCCGGAAAACTCATGCGGGTAGCGCATAGCATGAGAAGGATCTAGCCCAACCATCTCAAGCAGCTCCTCGACACGTTTCTGACGATCCCGTTTGGAGGTCGTTATTTCGTGTACGTCAAGCGCTTCGCCAATAATATCAATGATGCGAAGCCTTGGATTTAGTGACGCGTACGGGTCCTGGAAGATCATGCCCATATGACGTCTCATCGTCTTCATCTCCGAGCGATTTAATTGCTGAAGCGGTATTCCTTTGAAGAGCACTTCGCCGCCCGTCGCCTCATTTAAGCGAAGAATTGTGCGGCCGGTCGTTGACTTTCCGCTGCCCGATTCACCGACAACTCCGAGAGTTTCACCTGCCTGTATATCGAAGCTGATATCATTAACGGCCTTAACAATCTGCCCTTTGCCCATATCAAAATATTGCTTCAATGAACGGACCTGCAGCAAAGGCACGCCTTCTTCCCGCTGAATAATCGCAGGGATGGGCTTCGGTTTTTTCTTCTCGTCTAAACGAGGCAATGCATGGAGAAGCTTAACAGTGTAAGGATGCTGCGGATTGGCAAAGATTTGCTCCGTTGTTCCTGTCTCGACGATTTCTCCGTCCTTCATGACGACGACGCGATCACACATGCCGGCTACGACACCTAGGTCATGCGTAATTAAAATAATGGAGGTTCCTAGCTGCTTCTGTATATCCTTCATCTGGTTAAGGATCTGTGCCTGTATGGTAACGTCAAGCGAGGTTGTCGGCTCATCTGCGATTAGCAGCGAAGGACGGCATGCCAGCGCAATGGCGATCATGACCCGCTGACGCATCCCGCCAGAGAATTCATGAGGGTACTGATGATAGCGGGCTTCGCTGTTCGGAATGCCTACGAGCTTCAGCATCTCGATCGCTTCAGTACGGGCTTGCTTCTTGTCCAGCTTTTGATGCTTGATCAAGCTTTCTTCAATTTGGTTGCCGATCCGCATGGTCGGATTGAGCGATGACATGGGATCTTGGAAGATCATCCCAATATCTCTTCCGCGTATGGCTTCCATTTCTTTATCGGTTTTAAAGGCTAAATTTTGACCTTGAAAAAGCACCTCACCGTTCTTCACCATGGAAGGGGGAGAGGGCAGCAGCCTCATAATTGTACGCGCGGTAACGCTCTTTCCGCTGCCGGATTCGCCTACAATGCCGAGCGTTTCGCCTTTACGGACCTCAAAGCTGACGTGACGTACCGCTTCTATTTCTTTGTTACGGGCGAAAAAAGAAACCGATAAATCGTTAACTTGTAATAATGTATCCATATATGCACCTGCAATTCTGTGGTTTTCCAATTGAGATTAGGGTAATTTAAAGAGAGATTCTTATTTATACCTGATATTCCTTATATCATGTATAATGAAAAAAAGTAAGTAACAAAGTTATAAGTTATTGACATATTCCAGTCCATAAAATAAAATCTACTATATTGATCGGAATAATGCAATTTAAAATTACTAGATGGAAAGGAAGCGGACTAGCTTGAAAGGGCACGCAACTGCTACGGGTAATGGCTTTGTTGATCATATCGCCGCCATCTACCGCAAAATGTTATTACATCCAGCCTACAGTCTGCTTATATTGCTGTTAGGAGCTCCTGTATCTGCCATCGTGTATGGCGTTCATCAATATCGTAAAACTAAGTACGGCTACAAAGCAATCGCCGAGGAGACAAGGAGCAAGCTGCTTGCAACTGGGCGCCGGGATAAGCTGCTTATCGAGGCTAAGGAACAGCTTGTCCGCAAGCATCGTTTCTTCGGGCAAACCGTCAGCGCAGAGCAAACCGAGCTGGAAGCGAACCGGTTGGCTGAGATCAAATTTAATGAATCGTTCAACCATGAGCTGGACAAACGGCTTGCCAGCGAGAACGGGCTGAAGTTTTCATTTGGCGATACGTATCATGCGTTAGCCTTAAATCCGGCTTTCTTCATCTTATCACTCATTATCGGTTTTCCAATGTATGTGTTGATGGCCATTTACTCGATGCCTTACTTGAAATACGTTGCGGAACGAATCGTGATGTCAGTATTCGTTATTTTGGGCGTCGCTTTTCTTGTTTTTACAATCCTGTATATATCGCCGATGAATCCAGCGGCTAACTTATTAGGAGAGACAGCGACTGCCGAGCAGATCGCAGCCTTCAACCATCTGTACGGATTGGATCAACCTTATCTTGTCCAGTTATGGGACACAATTAGAGGTATATTTACATTCGATCTCGGCAAGTCATTTGCAGGCAACGAGAATGTTACGGCAGCTATCGCGAATAAATTTCCGGTGACGCTCACGTTAACGGTTATCTCGACGCTGATCGCAGTATTGATTGCTTTGCCAATCGGCATTATTTCGGCTACGAGACCGAATTCCTTTTTTGATTATACCTTTATGTTCATTGCTTTGCTCGGATTGTCGATTCCGAACTTCTGGCAGGCGCTTATTTTTATTTTGAATTTCTCAATTAAGCTTCCATGGCTGCCTGCAACGTATAACCCTGAGAACTGGCTGTCTGCGATTATGCCGATTGTCGTTTTAGGAACAGGGCTAACGGCTGCCGTAGCCCGAATGACCCGCTCATCGACGCTTGAAGTTATTCATGAGGATTACATTACGACCGCAAGGGCCAAAGGGCTTGCCCGCAAAAGTGTTATTTGGAAGCATGCCGTTGGCAACGCGCTTATCCCCATTATTACTGTCATTGGCTTGCAGTTCGGCGGTATGCTCGGGGGAGCGGCGGTTACAGAGAAGGTATTCAATATTAGCGGTATCGGCAGTTATATCGTTGATAAGCAGTTCATTCCCGACATTCCTAGCGTGATGGGCGGGGTCGTCTATACAGCCATTACCATCTCGATCGTGAATGTTATCGTCGATTTGATGTATGCGTTTTTTGATCCTAGAATCCGCTCGAAAATGAAACAATACTAAAGCAGGTGCTACTCTTGACGAATCCTACTATCAGCAAGCAAGAAGTCAAGTTCAGGCTGAAATCGAGCCAAGAATACAGTCAGGCAAGCTTCGCTGGCATCGTATCCCTGGCGCTTGGTCTTGTTCTTCTGCTAAACAGTTATGTTCCCGGTGACGGGTCATTTAAGCCTGCAGTACTCATTGCAAGCATTGCATATTTTGCCTTCGCTCTGCTCGAGCTGGCGGTATGGGCGCTCATTCGAAGCGATCTTATCCGTTTTGGCGCAATCAGACGTTCCACAAGGATGCTTGGTTATGTACTGCTGTTAAGCCTTCTAACCGCGAATGTATTCGTGGCAACCACGGCGTTCCAGCTCATCAAGCAGAAAAAAAGCGCGGCGTATACGTTAGCTGTTTATTCGCTCCTTACGACTCTGCTCGTATTCGCAGTATCAGCCCTTAACTTGTTTAAGCCTTATGTGGCTAACGGGTTTATGATCGGTATGTTTCTATTGATCGTTGCCGCGCTCCTGCAGCTCGCAGCATTGCTGCTGGTCGCTAAATATGCAGATCAAGCAGCGATGCCGCGCTGGATGGGAATCGTTGCTGGGATCCTTATTTTAACTTCGGTATCCGGCAACTTGTTCGCATTATTTCTTGGGTTATTGCTGATTGCGAAGCTGCGGGACAAGGGGTATTCATCCGGCTCTAAGCTTGGAGAAGTTGTGGAGCGTCTGTCGAGAAGCTCTACTTCCATGCTGGGACTGCTCTTTATCCTGTTCCTGCTCACGCTGGCCATAACCAGTTACCTGACCTTTGATTACGGCCTTGCGGTTGAGAACAACTACAGCTTAATTCTTCAATCGCCTGAGCTGGCTTACCCGCTAGGAACGGATAACTTCGGAAGAGATCTGTTCTCGCGTATCGTCTTCGGCGCACGAATCTCTTTGGCAGTTGGCTTGTTGTCAACGCTCATCCCCGTCTTGATTGGGGGCGTTCTAGGTGCAGTCTCTGGCTATTATGGGCGGCATACGGACAATATTATTATGAGGATATTAGATATCCTCTATGCGATTCCTGGCATTCTGCTTGCCATTGCGATTATTGCGGCATTTGGCGCAAGCACGGTCAATCTAATTTTGGCATTAAGTGTAGGTGCGATTCCAACTTATGCTCGGACAATGAGAGCCAATGTCATGCTCGTATCTACGCTGGAATATGTACAGGCTGCTAGAGCTTTCGGCTCCAGTGACCGAACTATTTTGTTCAAGCATATCGTACCTAACTCCATCGCGCCGATGATTGTAAAATCTACGCTGACGATTGGTACTGCGGTCATCTCGACCAGCAGCTTGAGTTATTTGGGGCTTGGCGTCGAACCGCATATTCCGGAGTGGGGAAATATATTAAAGCTCGGAAGCGCCTATCTGGAAACGCATGCCTATACGGCTGTTTATCCGGGACTTGCGATTATCGCGCTTGTACTCTCATTCAACTTTCTTGGCGACGGCTTGCGCGATGCGCTGGATCCGAAGCTGGATTAAAGATTTCATCCCTTTTTTAAAATATAGGAAAGTATAAGCTTCACATTTATACTCCGCCTATATTTTGCGAGAAACTTCTTGTCCTTAAACAAGGACGACGAAGTCGTTTCTTCTTAACCTCATTCATATTCCATCGACTTCTACGTTACGAGACAGGAATGGGCGATAACTGAATGTGAGTTAACATACAAGATAAAGATAAAACAGGAGGAGACTACTATCATGAAGAACAAAGGCAAATTCGCCGCACTGTTGCTAATCAGTCTTTCGATTATGCTCAGCGGATGCAAATTAACAACAAAGAACGACGTGAAGGAATCACCAGCACCAACGCAAGGAACAGAGGCAGTCGTTGACAGTAACCCAGTAGATATAGAATTGCTTGGCATGAGCTCAAACGAGGCAGACCTTAACATTGTTCGCGATCAGCTTACCAAAAACGGCTTTAAAGTGAAATTGAATCTACAAGCTGATTACGGCAGTTTCAAATCACAGCAGGACGCTGGTAACTATGACATCGCATTGTCCAGCTGGACTACCGTTACAGGTAACCCCGACTATGCAGTACGCTCGCTCTTCAAAACAGGCGGAGACTACAGCATCCTTGCTGATCCAGAAATCGATAAATTGATTGATGCGGCTGGTGCTCAAACGCCAGAAGAGTACACAGAAACGTACAAGCAATTCGAGCAGCAGCTTGTCTTTGACAAGGCTTATATCGCGCCGCTATACAACTCATTGAAAGCACAGGCCTTGAATCAAGACGTACTGAACAAGGATTCCGTACGCATCTCGAAGTCACGTTCCCTACCTTGGGAAGATGTTGATTTTAAAGACACTTCAAAGCGTGCAAAAGATGCGCTAGTGCTTCAATCGACTATGCCGACGCTGACGTCGCTTGATCCAATCAAAGGCAACGACGGCTCCATCAACATCATTAATACGAATATGTATGTGCGTCTAGTGAATCTAACAGATGATGATAAAATCACTTCCGAAGGTTCCCTATCGTTGAATCATGCGATTGCTGATGGCAATTCCGATTACTACTTTATCCTAAGAGACGATATCAATTTTGCTCAAATCAAAAACAAGCTCGCAGTAGATACTGGCGAACGCGTTGGTGCTGACGATGTAATCTTCTCGTTGAACCGTGCGAAAGACAAAAACTCTGTACCTGACCACCGTACGTTTACTCTTCACGAGCATATCAATAACGTGGAGCTTGTAACGGATGCTGCAGCACTAGATGCTGTTAAGGTTTCCGGTGGCAGCGACACAGTAAAAGCAGCTCTTGAAAAAGGTCTTGGTTCAAAAATTTCCGCTCTTGTATCTGATAAGAAGCAAGCGAACAACAAAGAGGGTAAATACCAAGTCGTTAAGCTTACGACGACTGAGCCTTTCCCACAAGTACTGAACTACTTGGCTCACCAATCGGCAGGTATCGTGTCCAAGAAACAAGTAGAGAGCATCAACACGTACGATGTAGCTAAATTCGATGTGAACAAAGATATTCCTTACGGCGACCAAAATACGGTAACAGAAGGCAGCGCGTATAACAACACGTTGTTTACAAGCGGTCCTTACATCCTGTCCTCCAAAAATGATTATGAAGCGATTTTCTACAAAAACCCTGCGTATATGAAGGGTACAGAAAATGAGCCGAATATCGCTAATATTAAAATCCGCTTTATCAAAGATGCAGACAGCAGCTTGTCCGCGCTTCGCAGTGGTGAGATTCATATCTACTACGGCGTATCCGAGACGAAATTTGACGTTGTGAAGGGCGACAGCAAGCTGGCGCTTCAAACTGTACAAAGCAACGCTGTTTCTTACTTGCTGTTCAATACAAAAAATCGTCCAGTTGCAGAAAGCGCAGACCTGCGGAAAGCAGTTCTATACTCCATCAACCAGGATGAGATCTTGGCATTCTACAATGGCAACAAGTTCAAAGCCGTTTCCACGCTTAGCCCGCTTGTGAATACAGGCATGGAGCTGAAAGCTGATCCGGCGAAAGCGAAAGAATTCCTAAACGCCTACAAAGCAAGCAAGTAACTTTTAATATTGGCAAGAGACTGCCTCCGGTTATCCATGATGACCGGGGCAGTCTCTTTCACATAGGACTGCTCAATGCGAGCATAAAGGAGAGATTACGAATGGCTGACACACTAAAGCCCGAAACGAAGCTTTCACAATGGGATGCCTTGATGCTGGAATCACTGAAGGCTTACGGCTGGCCAAATGATGAACTGATTAGCAAAGTGCAGGCTGGCAATTTGCCGACAGATGAAAGCAAGTTCCATTTCGAATACACCGCTTTAACCGCTTTGGCGAATGAGGAGCAAGATACTTTCGTACAAGCTGTAACGAACGGCTATCAAATCAAGTACAACACGATTCGCGGCATTCATAGCTGGATACTTGTCGCACTGAAGCAAGAAGCAGAGCTTATTCTGGAGCCGGAGAACGAAGCGGTCATCGCCCGCTTGTCAGAAGCTGAAGCACAGCATCTCGCTTCCGTCCTTTCATTCGGCTGGGGCGTATCCCCTCATGATGGGGAGCAAGATTCAGAGGATAGAGCCGCGTATAAGGTGGCACCTGTTAGAGCATAAGGGATAGCTGGGATTGAAAAAGGAATAATTTATGATTTATGGTTTGGTGAACTAAATTGTGACCTATAAGAAGGATGCTTTTTTTAAAAGTGCTTTTCATGTAGGGTTCTGGAACGAATGTTATACCTATACAAGAAACCCAGTACCGCATCGGTACTGGGTTTCTTGTATAACATTAAACATCTTCCCATCCAAAATAAGAATAGGGGAACCAAGAAGTCGAGACATAGACAACAGCATGGCTCTCCTTATCGAATATGAACGATATTGAATACACATTATCAGGGTTGTTAAGCTTATCATGAATGGAAATGTCACGGAAATTTCCGTCGTTGGTCTTCTCGTAGAAATAGGTAGCTGTTTGGTCTGCATTAAAACCAAAAGTTCCATATAGGCGAAGGACATCGAACATGGTGCTTTCTCCAAGGACAATCCCCTTATATGTACGTAATGACGGATTTGTATTGGCAGGTTCAATAGTGTCTTCATCTATTTTCCAAGAATCAATCAGCCCATCTTTGTTGTAGTGTGCTGAGAATAAAGGGTAAATGTTATTATTAAAGACATCCTTTTCATCCGAAACCTCGTATAGATCCTCTATCGTTTCTTTTGAATCTCCTATCTTCACCTCAGTAAAAGGACTATTTCCAAATAAATTGAAGTCATTTCCCGTGACAGGTTCAGCGCTGAAATCTGGAATACGCTGGACGGCTGCAGATGGTAAAGACGGTAGAAGTGTGCGATCCGATGGAGCGGTTGGCCTTGTTAATAGATCCATTACTCCTTTAAAGGTTAGCTGCCTAATCCACTGAATGGCTTCTGCTCGTGTAAAAGAGTCCTGTCCATTGAATTGCTCTGGCGTTATAGCATCACTGTTAGCCATACCGTTTCCAATGAGGTAAACAACGGCGTCTTCGCCTTCATAATGAACCCCTTGCACGGCACAAATGATTTCTGAAGCTCGTGACTTTGTGAGTGGCTCCATTCTCAGCTTATGGTTCGAAGCGCCGGATGTAGGATGATTAAAGTTCTCTGCCAGGCGATAGGGACCATCTGTCCAATCATTATTACCCTCAGGGGAACTTGCGGATGGCAAAGCCATACCCAAGGCTCTATAAAGAGCTTTTAAAAACTCTGCTTCACTTATTGGCTCGTCAGGCTTTAAGCTGCTGTCAGGGTATCCATTTATAATATTTTGTGCCATAGCCCATTGAAACAGACGCTCAGCCCAGTGTCCTTTCATTCCATAGGGCTTGATAATGAGATAATCGTATTTTCCGTCATCTTTTTGATCCTGAGCATGCAAATTTGCTGTTGTTGTTACCCAAAATAATGAAGATACAATGATCAGACATGTGACTAGACGCTTAACCTTAAACATAAAATTCATCCTTCCGAATCCAATTAAATACCGTTTTTTATATTGTTAAAAACTTCCTAATGTTATATCGGAAAGTATAGTATTTTAACTGATAGCTGCGAGTGAAAACAGCGAATTGATTTATTCTTCTTTAAACAGAATTAGATGAGGCGATGTAGGATGAATAAGAACATCGATGTTATTGATGGTTCTTAAATCCGCTGCTCGGTTGATTTCATGGAACATAAGCAAGCTTTGAATATTCCTTTACAGGAATATTCCCGTTGTGGTATATTTAATTCAACAAAAGGAAATACAAGGAGGGAGGGCGTAAAGGATTCGATAAAGCAATGTTTGCTTTAGAAGAAGGATGAATTAATTAAATCAAGTGAATGGATGTTTTTCTTATGAATGCTAACGTTATGAGTGCCTTGGCTGAGCCTAACCGCCTGCAGATTGTTGACCTATTGCGAGCGAGTCCTCTAACGGTTGGGGAGATTGCTGAAAGGCTTGGCCTACGCCAGCCCCAAGCTTCCAAGCATTTGCGCGTCCTTAGCGAGGCCGGTATTGTTGAGGTGCAGGCGATTGCTAACCGTCGTATTTACAAGCTGCGTCCTGATCCGTTTAAGGAATTAGACGCTTGGCTTGAATCATACCGACGTATGTGGGAGGAACGCTACGATCGGCTGGACGATTATTTACTGGAGCTGCAAAACAAGGAAATAGATAAGTAAGATTAGCAATAAGACATAAACGGATTAATGATATAAACTCAAATATGAGGAGGAAGTTTAATATGAATAACCCTAACCTAACTAATCAATTGGTATCGAAAGTGGAAGGCAGCACACTTATATTGGAGCGTGTGTTTCAAGCACCGCGTGAGCTTGTATTTAAAGCTTTTTCGGAGGCAGAGCATTTAAAACATTGGTGGGGACCAAAAGGCTGGACTTTACCTGTATGCAACGTGGACTTCCGTCCAGGTGGAACTTGGCATTATTGCATGAAGTGTGAAGATAAGAACCAAGGCGATTTCTACGGTATGGAATCGTGGGGTAAAGCATTCTATCAGGAGATTACAGCACCGGAGCAGATCGTCTATAGAGATTGTTTCTCAGATGCGGAAGGCAATGTTGCGGAAAATATGCCGCAAATGATGGTTACACTCGATTTTATTGAGCAAGATGGCAAGACGAAGCTAGTTAACACCGCGAAATATGCATCGCCAGAAGCTTTGCAAACGGTGATCGATATGGGAATGATCCCAGGCATAACTCAAACGTTTGAAAACTTGGATGTTCATCTGGAAAAGCTGCAACAGAGCAATTAAGGAATAAAGGCGTGTATTTTCACAAGAAGAATTAATAAAAATAGAAAAGAGACCGTATGATACGTCGCCTTAACTTGGGATTTTAAACTGATACTATTACCTATAAATTGTTTGGAGCTAGAAAAAAACAGCGTACTCGGTTACCCGAGTACGCTGTTTCCTTTTTCATTGCGCTAGATTACCAGTTGTTTCCGGATACTCTTGTCACTGTAAAGTTCGGGCTGCCGCTTTCACCATAAATGGCTGCGACACCTGGATTATTCACTTTCACATTCGTGAAGCTTGCTCCGCCGACAGCTGGCCCTTGGCCTTGTTCTCCTCTGACCACGAGCTTGATGCCGTAGCGGGAAGGGTTGTTGATGTTTACGTTCTCTACGCGAACGTTTTGCATAGCAAGATTCTCTGGCGATTTTGTCTGGAACATTAGACCAAAGTACACGGGATTATTAATGTCCACATTTTTTACGAGAATGTTTTTGAAGGTTCTGTCTCCTCCGAAGAACCAGATAGCGCCAAAGTTTTGATATTCATTGATTTTGTCATCAGCGCCGACGCTGGTCCAGAAATCTCCACCCGTACGGTCTAATGTTACGCCATCAATTACAGTGTCCTTATCACCAAATCCTAATGTGTTGTAACCAAAGCTTAAGCTGCTGATGGTAATGCCTGGATAAGTCAACGTGTCTGCACCATAGAGGTTTTGATATAGGTTATCCGAGCCGCCGTATACGGCAAAAGCTGCTGCACGTCTTACACAGGTTGCCGTAAGATTCGTGTATTTGTTGCCTACATTGTAGGAACCGCCTGCATCAACTGCGCTGAATAAGGCGAAGGCATCGTCACCGGCGCCTCTTGAGTAGTTGTTGTCAATCACGTTATAGGATGAGCCGTTGGTCATATTAATTCCATCTGCGAATGTGTTTTTGATACGATTGTCTTTGAACGTGTTGTTGGAGGAATTCACGCCCCAATACAAGCAGATGAAGTGCTCAACCCAGACGTTCTGAACGGTTACGTTCTGCATGCCGTTGCCATCGATGAATTTACCAGGACCATCAGTTCTGTATACATAGTTGCCCCATGCAGACAGGTCTTTAATCGTTGAACCGTTAGCGGTAGATCCAATATTAAAGCCTACATCCGTATTGGATTGGTTCTGTGGCGCAACCAATTTGGTATGCCATGGTCCAGCACCAATGATTTCGGTTGCACGTCCATAAAGGAATATTTTACTGTTGATCACCCATTCGCCTGCAGGGATGTAAATACCCTTTTTCGTGGAATCCTGTCTAAATTCATTAAGCGCCTGCTCTATGGATTTGGAAGAGGAAACCGAAATATATTTAGTTGTGTCAGGGTTAGCGGCTGGAGGAGCGACATTTTCGGTTTCAATCATATCAACATAGATTGCCGATACGTCACCAGCATCCTTTTGAATTTTGATCTTCGTTCCTGCTGGATACACTTGGTCAAGCAGCAACTGGGAATCTTCATACAGCCAGTAAGCAGTTAATCCTGCCCCAGGCGCATTGTCGTAACCCAGGCGGCCAAGCGTACTTGGTGTTGCATATACGTAAGAGAACTTGGAGGTTACCGTGAATTTGCCTTTACTCACACCGTTAGCATAAATACTAATCGTT
Organism: Paenibacillus sp. 2TAB26; assembly: GCF_052115145.1. Taxonomy (NCBI): domain Bacteria; kingdom Bacillati; phylum Bacillota; class Bacilli; order Caryophanales; family Paenibacillaceae; genus Paenibacillus; species Paenibacillus sp. 2TAB26. Next base: position 241,149 of record NZ_JBFRGC010000008.1, on the reverse strand, counting down.
CCGGTCGTATTTTCTGCAACTGCGTTGCGAAGGACAAAAGCGTTAGCCGAAGAAGTCAGCGTAAACTCTACATATTCGCCTGTTGCATCAAGATGCACGGCGGACCGTCCAGAAGCTTCACCCGCATAATCGCCAGGCTTGAAGTTCGGAGCTAATTTTGTTCCGTTCGTTGTATTGGAAGAGGACTCTGCTTCAATAATGGTAAACGGCATATTAGCGCCGCGGCCGGAATAAAGGCTTGTTGTATTTGAATTGTTAGCTTGCTTAATGAGTACTTCGTTTGTGTCAGCTGCAACAGTGGAAGTTACTGTGTAGCTGCCATTGACAGCGGTCCAAGTCCCCAGGCTGACATTGACGGATTGGTCTACAGCTAATGAGCCATTATAGGAACCATTTAAGGTTTGAATGGTTGCACCAGCAGCATTTTTAAGAACTAGTGTTATGGCATGAGCACCACCGGCGGAAGCAATGTTTCCTTGGTTTTTAAGATTTACGGTAAAGGTTACTGTATTGCCTGCACTTGGATTGCTTGGATTCCAAGAGGCGGTTGCGATTAGATCAGAGCTGGACACGGCAGCTACGGTTAATGCAATCGGGCTGCTATAGCTGTTGTTAGTCTCGTTCTGCTCAATAATCGCATTGCTCTCGTCGACCTTGGCACTAACGGCGTAGGTTCCAGCATTTTTTGCTCCGGCATTCAGCGATACGGTAGCTGAAGCGCCAGCCGTCAATGCGGCTACTGGAGCAGATCCTGCTAGCTCGTTGCCGAGATAAAAATTGACTGTAGTCGCAGGGGCGTTTGCAGTGCCGATATTTTTAACGGTTGCGTAAAGGGTAATCGCATTCGTCTCTACCGGAGCTGTTGGCGTCCAAGTTATTCCTGTAATCGTAAGATCCGGATTTGGAGCTGGAGCGCCATAGATTTCAAATTCGGCTACTTGGCCAGCAGGAGCGCCGGAGTTGTTCGTTATGTTCAATTGGACCTGTTTCGCCGTAGCGGTTACCGGAATCGTTACCGAGTTGCCGTTAGCGGGGTTAAACGTGTAAGATGCCGCGGAAACCAAGCTGCTGAATGAGGAAGAGTTCTGGGTGTTGCCTAACACTTGAATCGTTTGGGTTCGCGTACCCCATTCGCTAGACGGGTTTAGCTTCACAACAACCGATGTGATGTTGTGATTGGAACCGAGATCGACGGTTAATTGGCTAGGATTGCTGCCGCCTTCCCAGTATGTAGCCGTATTGCCGTCGTTGCCGTTCGTTGCTACGAATGTGTGGACGGTAGAACTGGAAGTGATTGATTTACCTAGAGCTAAGTTGCCGCCAGCAGGTGGCGTTGGTGTAATTGTAGGCGTCGGTGTAATTGTAGGTGTAGGTGTAATCGTCGGTGTAGGAGTTGGCGTTTGTGTAGGCACAGGTGTAGGGGTTGGAGTAGCTGTTGGTATAGGAGTAGGAGTAGGAGTAGGAGTTGGCGTTACTGTGGAACCGTAAATTTCGAATTCAGAAATTTGTCCGGCTTGCCAACCCGTGTTAGCCGTAAAGTTTAAGCGAACATAACGGGTGCTGGTTGCTGTAAAGTTGATTGTCACGGTGTTGCTGCTCACTGCTGGATTGAATGTGTAGGATGCAGAACCAACAATATTAGAGAACGTTGTGCCGTTTGTGCTGCCTTGTACAGCTAAGGTTTGTGAACGTGTTTCCCAGCCCGCAGGCAGCTTTAGTTTAACTTGATCGATGCTCGTATTCGCACCAAGATCGATTTGGAGCCATTGTGGAAATGCATTGTTTACACTCTCCCAATAGGTACCCTGGTTGTTGTCATTAACGTTGCTCGCTACATACACATCGGCATAGCCGCTGGCTGATACAACTTTGCCCAGAGCAAGATTAGGGCCTCCGGCGGCTGAAGATACGGAGGGGTACAGCGTAAGCTGCGACAGCAATAAAACAAATGCCAAAGACATGATGACGAATGGATTTCTTTTTACCAATTCGTTCATTGATAACATAAAAAACCTCCTAGTCAGATGTTTTAACCTCGAATTAATGCGCTTTCAATTTTGCACATCATTACATTCTTTCTTAATCACCTCCTTAAATGTGTGAAGTCATCGCGATTCTAGACCGCAATGCAATAAAACCAATATTTATTTAATATTGGTTTACAAAATAGGCGGATAATGTTGCACGATCAAACGATATTGCAAACAAACTTATAGTACTAGCATAAATCAGTTACACAGCTTGCTGAATATGCATTCCTACGATTATCGTGTGTAATATTATTGTTTAGATAAACGGGGTCTATATATTAGAGGTTTTCAGTTGAAAATAAGCAACTACGCTTTATGAAAAAACTTGCCAAGGCACTGTCTAATGAATTTAACACTGCAAAGCAGGTTAGCTAAATGTGCACATCAGTCAGTAGTAGCTGAATCTAAGAGCATAAATGCACTTATTTAACTAAATATTTTTCAATTTTTCTCAACTAGATGCATTTATACACCTATTCGAATCATTTTCATCTCGTTTGTTAAAAATAGGTGCACTTCTGCGCTTATTTACACTCGACTATTGGTTCACGCACACCACTAATCTCTATATCGATATCAAAAATGACATTGTAAACGAGCTTTATTTTGAGTATTTAATAGACTGAATAAAGGGTAATTCATCCGTAAAACTACCGACTTCCAATATAACCCTGTTTCAAAATCACCCCTTGGAGGTAAGAAGAAGCATACAATTATCGAGGAGATGATGAAGATGAATACAAACGGACTGAAAGATAAAGTGAAGGGTATTGCGAACCAAAGCAAAGGCGAAATGAAGGATAGCTACGGCAAAGCGACAGATAACAAGAAGCTGCAGGCGGAAGGCAAGTTAGATAAGCTGAAAGGTACTGCGCAGGAGAAGCTTGGCGAACTGAAGGAAAAAATCAGCAAGTAGCGAATGGACGATAATGTATGCATCTGAGCCAATCGGTTTGCGGAAGGGCTGCCTAGCGGTGTTCAGGTACCAATCATTATCAGCTGCTTATATATTTTGCAATGAGGAGCAGTCGGCTCTCCCGTCGAAGGGGGCTGGCTGCTCTTTTTGTGCTTACTCCCTGCAAGTAAGTCCATGTATTTACATATAATTTTCGTTCAGCAGCCTTACAATTCGAGACCTTTCGTTCTCATTATCGTACACAATAGGAGATGAAAAAAGTGGGATGAATGGAGGAGCTGTAATTGCGTCTGATTATTGATGATATCGTCAAGCGATTTGAGGATAAACAAGTGCTCCAAGGAGCCGGATTTACTTTTGAGAAAGGAAAAATATATGGTCTGCTCGGTCGAAACGGTGCAGGTAAGACGACGCTATTCGACTGTCTGAGCGGAGAGAAGGACATGGATGGCGGGCAAGTGTTGTTGGAAGTGGATGGCCACACGAGGAAGCTAAGCGAGCAGGATGTCGGATATGTGTACTCGCTGCCGATTCTTCCCGAGTTTCTTACGGGCTATGAGTTCGTGAAGTTTTTTATGGATATTAACAAAGGCAAGCTGCAAATGGATAAGAGCATTGATTATTATTTTGACATGATGAGCATGACAATGGAGGATCGCCATCTGCTGATCAAAGGTTATTCACACGGCATGAAGAACAAGCTGCAAATGCTGCTATTTCTCATAACGAAACCGCCAATTATACTGCTCGATGAGCCTCTTACCTCCTTCGATGTTATTGTTGCTCTGGAGATGAAGAACATGCTGAGGGAGATGAAGAGTGATCACATTCTGATTTTCTCTACGCATATTTTGCAATTAGCTTCAGATCTATGCGATGAGCTGGTTGTTTTGAACAAAGGGAAGTTGTCTGCCGTACCGTCAGAGCTGCTGCATAGCGCGGAATTTGAGCAATCCGTCATTAACCTGCTGAAGGATGAAGCCCATGCTGAGAACGCTTAATACGCTGCTCGCCATTCGAACCTCCATTACGGCAAACATGCTCATTTATTATATTCAGAAGCTGCCGCTGCTCGGCAAGCTGGTGCACAATAGCTTCTACGCCAATTTGGGGCTCAAGAAGGCCGTTTCTATTATAGCGCTCATCATTACCCAGCTGTGGGGATTCATGCTTCGATTCGCGTATTTGGGGATACTTATCTACTTGCCTATAGCCGAATTCGTTGTGGGATTATCTGAGGAAGAGAAGCACCAGCAATTTGTACATATTTTTGCAATCATCAGTTTTGTAGTGGCAGCAATCAGCAGCGCGACCGTGCTCGAACCAAAGCGAGAGAAGTACGTAGCGGTGAAGCTGATGAGGCTGTCTGGAAAAAGATATATGCAGGCGTCACTTGCCTATCGTTATACAACCTTTTTGCTATATCTGCTGCCAGCCATGCTTTTGTTCGGATCACTCGCGGGAGTCTCCATATTGCAAGCGGTTTTGCTAACCATTATGGTCACAATGTGGCGAGTGCTTGCGGAGTATGCACATCTCATGCTTTTTGAGAAAACGGGCATTGTACTGATTAAACAAACAGCTCTCGTATGGATGATTATTTTAATTGGTTATGCCGGCGCGTATTTGCCATTGCTGCTCGGTAAGGTTCCGTTTACGGGTACGTTTCTTCTGAGTCTGCCGGTTTGTATTGTCATTATAGCTGTAGGCTTGTTTGCTGTCTTTCAACTGGCCCGTTATACCGGTTACAGTGGAGTAGTTGATGCTGCAACTAAAAGGGATGACCCTCTGCTCGATCTAGGTCGTATGGTTACAGAGTCACAGAAGAAGAGCGTCAAATCAAAGGATAGCGATTATATTATAGATGTAAACGAGCAAGGCAAGTTAGACGGCAAAAAAGGTTATGCGTATTTGAACGCTATATTTTTTCTCCGGCATCGCAGCCTGATCAGCAGCCCGGTTAACAAACGATTAGTTATCGTTGGTGCTTTCGGTGTGGTGGGTGTTCTGCTTACCTTCCTATTCCGAGAGCAGCTGCAGAGTCTAAAATGGACTGTGGGAATGATATTTCCGTTCTTAGTTCTGATTATGTATTACATGTCCGTTGGAGAAAACATTTGCAAGGCCATGTTCTACAACTGTGATCTTAGCCTAATGCGTTATAGCTTCTATCGCGGCTCAGCATTTGGACATTTCCTCATTCGGCTAAAAAAAATGATGAGCTTGAACCTGAGTATTGCCGCCGCTTTTGGGGTGTCACTCACAGCGATTATCGCTGCAGCGGGCGGGGAGTGGCTAAACAGCGAACTGCTTATGCTTTGGATCTGTGTTATTTCGCTTTCCGTGTTCTTCACCATACATCATTTGTTTATGTATTATATTTTTCAACCGTATTCTACAGAGCTGAATGTGAAAAACCCGCTATATTATATAGTGAATATGGGGATATCAGCAGCTAGCGGGGCATGTATCTTTTTGCGAATTCCGATAGTGCCATTTACGGTGAGTATAGCTGCTTTGACGTTGATTTACTTCGCTGCTGCGCCAGTGCTTGTCCGCAGGTACGGGCCGAGAACGTTTCGAGTGAGATAAGAATGATAATGTTCTTGCTTGCAGAACGAATTTTTAAAAAAGTGCAAGTATCTCCTAGTAAACAACTACAGGCCATGCCTGGCTTAGCCAGGCGTGGCCTGTAGTTACTGCCGTTGTTTGTTAGTCCTCGCTTGTTACCTTTCCAAAAAGGGATAGAGCGTAAAGCGCAGCGACACCGACGACGATATATACAATTCGTGATCCAACTTCTTCTGTTCCCCCAAAAACCTCACTGACGACGTCATAATTGAATAAGCCCACGGATAACCAATTTAAGCCGCCTAGGATGATCAGAATAAGACTAATTACGTTAAGTGCCTTCATCAGAAATAACCTCCTTAATGGGGTTTCCTAACTTTTTTGTTGAAAAGCCTGATGGATGTGCGCTGATTCTTAGTTGTTTACTATAGGATTATGAGTATCAGCCGCATGATATGCCATACAAGCCTCATCCTTTAAACACATGTATCGCATTTTTTACAGTGCTTGACCAAGTTAGAACGGATAGATTTTCTTCGCTTTTCTTCGCACTGCGATGAAGCTGAACGAACATATTAAATTATGGAATCATGCTTCCATTAAAGTGAGCTGCATAGATAATATCACCGACTAGACAAGAGCACGATCAGACAATCATACCTCCTCATATGTTAGGGATAAGGAGGGAATGTACATTATGAACTACAAGAGTACCACGATAAAGAGCAAGTGGACAAAAACGAAATGGCTGCTTAAGAATGCAGATGTAAGAGCGTACGTTCCTAAGACGCTGCGCTTTAACCGAAGGAATCTTAGTATGATCCTTTCTCAATATCCCACTGTCTATTTCAAGCCGACCACTGGTTCAGGCGGCTTTAATATTATACGGATAAAGAAGCAGGGAAATGGTTATCAGATCCAACACAACTCCGAAAAAAATCACTGTTCCACGCTCGACATCCTATATGGAAAATTGAAAAAGCATGCGAGGAAACGTTCTTATTTGCTGCAAAAAGGCATTCATCTTGCCACTGTGAATGGCAACTCTTTCGACATACGGGTCATGGTACAAAAGACAAACAACGGCATATGGAAGAGCAGTGCGCTCTTCACGAAAATAGGCAAGCGGGGGAAAGTTACAACAAACTATCACCAAGGCGGCCAGATCGGATATTTCCAGAATACACTTTCTCAAGCAGGGTTCAGTTATGCTAGAGTAAAAAGAAAGGAAGCAGAACTGAAGAGGCTTGGCAGATCAGTTGGACGTATATTTGATAGACATGGAAGTAGATTTCGCGAGCTGGGCCTCGACGTCGCCTTGGACAAAACCGGAAATGCTTGGATTCTTGAGGTGAATACGAGACCGCAGTTTTATCCGCTGAAGCATTTAAAGGATAAAAGCATGTATCGACGCATTACATCTTATGCCAAGCAATATGGAAGGAAGAAATAGACAAAAAAACGACGCCTCTCGCGAAAGAGGGCGTCGTTTTTCTTTTAGCTAATCATTTAGGGATTTTCAATACCGTGCCGGCTTTTACATTATCAATATCTACGATTTGATTGAAGTCGGCAATAAACATCGCGTATTTGTTAGAGCCATAATAGGTTTTGGAAATGCTGTAAAGCGTCTCACCGTTTTTAACGGTATGATCTACTGTCTCAAAACCTGGAGATACGCCCCATGAGTTATCATCTTCCTCTTTCTTATAATTTTTAAGAGAAGGAATGATGAGATTGCTGCCTGCTTTCAATCCGGCGTTTTTGTCAATTTTGTTTTCCTGCGCAATGTAACTTACATATTCCGCGGATTTATAAAACATTTTGGATATGCTGGAGAGGGTATCGCCAGCCTGTACCAAATAGGTTGCTGGCAGGGTGATTTTGGAATAATCCTTTGACCCTTGCGAGCTGCCGCCTGTTGATCCAGTGCCAGAGGATAATGCCGGAATAGTTAGCTTATCTCCAGCTTTCATATCATTAATAAACAAAATATGGTTATGCTCTGCAAGCAGTGCATAGTGGTCTTTCGATTGATAAAATTTCTCGGATATTGAGCTTAAGGTGTCGCCTTTTTGAACGATATAGGTAGTTGGAAGCTTTATCGTCTCATTGGAGGAGCCTGTTGTCTTGTCGCTGTCCTTCGGTTCTTGTACAGGTTTTTCCACCTTGTCAGGCTTTTCTGTCACAGCGGGCTTAGAAGTGTCAGGTGTTTTAACGGTCTCTTTGACCGGTGGATTTGGATTATTAGTCTCAACAGGTTTGGAACCCGTATTGGTATCCTGCTTTTCTTCAGTTGGTTCTTGTTTTTCTTCATCGTCTACAGATCCTGCGGGGATTAGCTCGTCTACAATCGTTTCAAGCCCGCCATTTTCATTTTTGCTTGAATTCGAGTTAGCGGTTTCATTATTGAGCGCTTGCTCATTTGATTGCTCTAGCTTATTAGCAACAGCGGATTGCAGGTTGAAATCAACCACACTCAAATATTTGCCGTACAGAACTCCGCAGACTCCAATGAGAATAATGATGATTGCCAAGTAGATGATGAGAGTCGTTTTTTTCAAAGATACAAAGCTGCCTTTTTGACGGTTATTGCTGCGTGTAATTTTCTGATTCAAGCACGTTTTCCCCTTTATTCTCAACTTGATTCTATTTTATCCGACATGTTCCAACATGTGGAATGGGACTAAACAGCCATTTCAACAGTATGCAAAATGCTCCGGACGCAGCTCGCATATACTACCAATTTGTGCATAGCGCCAAAAAATGAAGTATTTAATAGAACTTAGCTCAAAAAGACCAGTTTAAATGGCAATATACATACAACAATGGTTATTTTACACTATGCTTCTATACAAGATCTAAACATACGATTCAGTGGAATGAATAGAAAAAAAAGCCGCTCGCCATCCAGTGAATACTGGAGGGTGAACGGCTATTAAACTTGTTTTATTTGACACTGTCTCTAGCCCTAGATCAAGCCTTTTACGACGAGCTTAAATTGCTCTTCTGTCAGGTCTACATTGCCTGATGCTGTCACCTGATAATGTGTTTTTTGCGCTTCGTCATACCATATCGCTTGATAGCTTTGAAAGCCGTGTATACTGCCGCTTGCAAAAATAGTTTCTATGCCGTTTATAGCGACTGTTTCTTGTGTATATTCCGCGGAAAGAGCAACCTCCATGCCAATCATGTCTTTCATGGCTTGGATTCGAATGCTCATGTCGTTTTTCGTGTATTCGAGCTCCGATATATTTGCTTTTGTCCAGTTTACCTCTTCGACGAATAAATCCTGATCCGGCTCCGCAGCAGCCCTTTGTTTGAACAACGCAAGCAATCTAGCGTATTCTTCAGCCAGGGAAGCGTCATGTTCATTCGGAGTGAGCGGCATAACGCTGCCGTACTTGAACGTGAAGCCATCTGGCAAGCTAACTGGCTCCTTAATGACAGGAGCGGAAGTGCGATCGAGAAGCTCCTTAAAATCGTTGTAAGAAGTGTTCGTATTTGTGTTGTGGAGGTACTGTATAGCTAGAGACGAACGATCATTTCTAACGAAGTAGGCCAGCATTTGACCTGGTTTAACTAATTCTAGTACGCGATCTCTATAAGTTGGAAGCGGAGAATCATTTTGATGCGTATAAGGTACGATTTTCGATTCTGACTCTAGCACAATGGATTTAATTTTGACATCTCCCGCACGATCACGAATTTGAATCAGCTCACTTGCAGCATATACGGAGGCAGATGTTAGAAGCACAATGAATAGAATCGTGGCGTAGATCGGAAATCGCTTTGCTGGGTTGTAGCTTCGGACCTTTATGCCTGATTGCGAAGCAGAAATATGGTTCATTACAGCATCTGATAAATTAATAGTATTGATCTGAGGATCAGGTATGGAATGCTGCCTTAAGTCTTTATATTGATCGTCTGATTGTTCTCGTCCCATTTTAGCTCCTCCTGCCATTCCGCCATTTTTTTTCTAACCTTTTCTTTCATTCTGCTTACTCTTTTTTTGGCAGCCTCCGGTTTGCATCCCATAATCTCACCAAGCTCCTCGAAAGTTCGTTCTTCAAAAATGCGAAGAATGAGCATAGATCGATCCTCTGGAGATAACGCAGTCAGTGCATACATTAATTGCGGGCTGAATAATCGGTTGACTATCGTTTGTTCTGGACTCTCTGCTTTCACTTCCGGAGTAAACAATCGAAGCAGCAGACGAAGCTGGTATTTTCGCCTACGCAATAGGTTTAAACAATGATGGTAGGCAATTTTGTACAACCATGAAGAGAAGCTGACCGTGTTCTTATATTGCATAATAGACTCGAAAGCTTTTATAAAAATATCTTGGGCTGCATCTTCAGCATCCTGCTGATTTCCAAGTAACCGCAAGCAGTAGCGGTAGATGGTCTGCTGATACTTTTGTACGACCTCGACATAGTAACTCGATTCGCCTTTTTGCACCCGTACGATGAATTGCTCAATGGTCTGGTCTTCGATGAAATCTCCTCCCTTCGCGAGTGGTGCTTTCTAATCTATATAACACTTGATAACAGTCAATCGGGACATTTAATATTCTCCACAATATATCGTACAGATGACCATGTGTATACATAAAAGGAAGAGAGTCTCAAATGTTAATAGGGTTATAAAACTGCGAGAAAATATACCCAATATATTTCATTGACGCTTCTAATTAATAATGATAATCTTTATCAATAAAAGAGGCGGGTGAGAACTTTTCGCCTAGCATTACTGGGGAAAAGTAAGCTTAGCTGCGTCCGAAAATATACTACACATTACTGGGGGATATCATCTTGAAGAAATACGTATTCATATGCATGAGTATGCTTTTATTTGTATTAGCATTAGCGGCATGCGGGAAGGCAGAAACGAATCCACAAGCAACGTCAAACCTTGAGCAGAACGACGCGGCTTCACAGAATGAGAAGGCATCTAATGAAAGTACGACCGAAACGCGGGTTTATAAACATTTCTTTGGAGAAACGAAGATCCCGGTCAACCCGGAAAAAGTCGTTACACTCCAATATGCCAGTCATATGCTTAAGGTAGGACTTAAACCAATCGGAGCTTCAAGCCATTTGCTTGAAACAACGGATGCGGACTTTAAAGGTATTGAAGACGTTGGAAGCGCAGATCAAATAAACTACGAGAAAGTCGTGTCATTGCAGCCTGACTTGATTATTGCTGGTGACATTGAGAAAGACGTTTATGACAAGCTTACAAAAATAGCTCCAACGGTTGTTGTTCCATGGATGGATTATGATGTATTCGGACACGTTGAGGTTATAGGAGATATTCTGAATCGTAAGCAGGAAGCAGCAGCATGGAAAACGGATTTCAATGAGAAAATGAAAACAGCAAAAGATGAAATTATCGGTAAAATTGGCGAGGGCAAAACTTTTGCTATTTATAGAGTGGACCCGAAACAATTTTATGTCTATGGCGTTCGCAATATGGGCTTTACGCTTTATAAAGCGCTTGGACTCACACCGCCTGCTCTCGTTCAGAAGGAAATAGAGAAAGACCCGAATTTGTGGGCAGTTCCGATCTCATTGGAGGTGCTTCCGGATTACGACGCTGACTATGTGTTTCTGACTTTGCTTGAGGGAGAGGATACAACTAAGCGTTTGGACGAAATTAAGCAAAGCTCGTTGTGGAAAAATCTCACGGCCGTTAAAGATAATCATATTTACGATATTAGTATGGACACTTGGTTAGGCTACACGCCTCATGATATTGAAGTTCAAATAAAGGAAGCTGTTCAATTTTTGACACAGGATAAGTAGAAGCAGCGAAGGAAAGTTAGAAAGGTTGAACTATTGCTCTTCCTTTAATATCTGTAAAATTAAATGAACGCAGCATCTGGTGTTTCCAGAAGGGTTGCGTTCTTTATTTATTTCGCAATACTATAGAGAGCAGATAAATACGAGATGCAGGTGATGAGCGGTGTACGATGACCAGCAAAAGAGTGATTATAAGCAGCTAGAGGGCATGTGGTTCAAGCTTAGAGCAGTCGAAAAAAACAATAGTCTCACTGGCAATTGGTCTCTCCGAATGCAATTCATTGAGTCGCATATGCTGGTCATCACAGCATCAGGCAAGGGATGGATTACTGTAGATGGTCGGTATTACGAGCTTCGGGCAGGGAGTGCCTATGTATGCACGCCTGGCCAGCTGGTTGAGGCATCTATGAAGGATTTAGGAGAGCGAGGGCTATACATTGTGCGCTTCGATGTATTTGAGCAGCCTCAATTGCCCGCAAAACAAGAACATAACTATCCACTTGGCCGAAATATGAGGTTTCCGATCACTGGAGAAGTTGTTGTATCCTCGATGATCGTCATAAGTGCACTCTGTGAAGCGATGGCGAAGTCTATGCGAAGCGATAATGATATGCAGCGGCTGCGCGGGCAAATCGAATTTTATGAACTGGTTTATAGTCTGTTGCGAGATGGTCAGCGCTTACTGGACAATAACTCTGAAGCGGATTTGGAACGTGCTAAAACGTACATCGAGCAGCATTATCGGGAGGACCTTACCATTGAGCAGTTAGCGAAGGAAGCTGGAGTCAGCTCTCGGCATTTTATTAGACTGTTTAAGCAAAGATATGGCTGCAGCGCTATCGAATATTTGTCTAGATATCGAATTGGACAAGCTCAAGAGTTGATGAGACCTCACCATGATTATCAGCTCAAGGATATATCCAGTTATGTAGGCTATCAGGATGAGGTTTATTTCCGCCGCAAATTTAAGCAAATAACAGGCACTCCTCCGGCGGCGTTTATGAGATATGCGAGGCAAAAGATCGTGGCGTTCCACGCAAATATGATCGGTAATCTTCTCGCGCTTAATATTACTCCTCATGCGGCTCCCGAGGATCATCCATGGGTCGAATATTACCGAAGGAAATATGATACGAGTTCGGTGTTGTCCCTTGCTAAAGACGATGATGTGAAAATAGAACAGATCAGAAGCATGAGCCCTGACTTTATCGTTGGGCTAGAAGGTTTCATGAGCTTGGATATGCAGAAGACGCTTAATGGAATAACATCAACTTATTTCTTGCCGTGGGAACACGATTGGCGCATGCATTTACGATTAATCGCAGAAAAGCTAGGTAAAACTGCAGAAGCAGAGGTATGGCTGGATCGGTATGAAAGAAAGGCGGCAGCAGTTCGGGAGCGAACCAAAAGCGTATTGTATATTGAACGTCTGCTTATTGTGAGAATATCCGAAAAAAATATTAGCGTACTGGCAAATCGGAGTCTTGGAGAGGTGTTTTATGATGATCTTCATATTATGCCTGCAACGGAGGTAAATAGGGATCTTAATAATCAACAATTGACACAAGAGGAGCTTGCGCAGACAGATGCGGACAGATTGCTGCTTATCGTGGATGAAGATGCTCAGTCGCAGGCAGCCTGGCAGGACCTCAAGCAATCAGCGTTTTGGGGGAGGATGCGGCCGATTAGAAACAATCGCATCGATTATCTTCCACCCTACCCTTGGACAGAGTACACGGCGTTCACGCAAGAGCTAATCTTGGACGAAGTGTTAAAGCTTTGGCGTAATCGTGCATAAAATGTTGGCGAGATCGTCGATAGGCGTATAGACGTATTTCCTTTATACTGCTAGAAGTGATAGTGATTCTCATTGTCAAATGAGAAACGATGAACATCGAGCACTCAGGGGGAGTATAGAAAAATGAAATATTTGAAAATAGGTTCGTTCATGGTTTTGGCCATGGTGTTGATGGTAGTGATGGTCGCTTGTTCAGGGAACAATGAGTCAACAAAAGGAACGGTGAAAAACTCAGAAACAGAAGCACCATCGGATAATGTTCGTGTCGTAGCAAGTGAGAAGGGCGAAATTACTATTCCGTCAAATCCAAGCAAGGTCATTGGTCTTTCTGTTGTTTATCCGGAATTTCTACAAGCATTAGGGGTTACTCCGATCGCGGTGCAAAATTATCATGCCGATTTCCCTTCATACCTGCAAGAAGCCTTCAAAGATGTGCAAAAAATGGGCATTGCCGAAACACCAGATTTTGAGATGATATTAGCAGCCGAGCCTGATCTTATTATCGCACCAGCATGGTGGTCGGATAAAGACTATGATCAGCTAACCAAGATTGCACCAACGGTGTTGCTGCCGCAGCGTGATGACTGGCGTGATGAACTGAAGGATATTGGAAAAGTACTTAACAAGGAGGATGTCGCGAATAAAGTCATTCAAGACTTAGTTGATCAGGAAGCGGCAGCCAAAGCAAAGCTTGATACTCTTGTTGGTGACGAAACCGTTATGTATATGATGATTATGCCAAAATCAGTTGTCTTGTATGGTGAAAATATTGATCGCGGAAGCTTTATTCACAAGACGCTGGGGCTTAATCCGATTGCGAACTTTCCTCAGACGGAGCAGTCTCTCTCTATATCGCTTGAGAAATTGCCGGAATACAATCCTGACCATCTTATCGTACAGCTGGACGACGAGAACAATGAAGTCATTCAACAATCGTACAAAGATATGTTGAACAGCGCATTATGGAAAAACATGAAGGCAGTTAAGAACAATCAGGTATACGTGATGGGCGGCAAAGAATGGTTTAGTCTAGGCATGTCTCCGCTTGCTAACAGCTATGCAATAGACGCTGTTCTTAAAGTATTCGAAAGTAATGAGAAATAAAGAATAGCCAATGTGTCTTTATAGTTTCATGTAATATTTCGAGAAAAGTATTCAAAAAGAAGCGCCGGAAAAGTCTCGTAAAGAGAACCCGGCGCTTTTTTTCATTTGAATTTTACTTAAAGCCGTTATTTGAGCTTTCACGAATTCTAGGCTCGCGAGATTGGAATCCAGCAAATGAAGATGCTTCCCACCCCGGGCTCGCTCTCAACCGAAATATGTCCGCCCATTACGGAACAGAATCGGCTGCTTATGGCAAGTCCAAGCCCAGTACCGCCATATTTGCGAGTGGTGGAAGCATCAGCTTGAGTGAACGGCTGAAATAATTTGTCCAGCTGCTCAGGGCTCATGCCGATGCCGGAATCTTTGATAAGAAAGCTAAAGCCTGGTTTTCCTTCCATATCTTCTTCATAGACGTTAAACTGAATAGCTCCATTATGGGTGAATTTGCTAGCATTGCTAAGCAAATTTAATAGGATTTGGCGCAGCTTTGTAACATCAGCCATCATTTCACCTCGTACATAGTGAGTTTGCAGCTGGTTGCCATTACTTTCAATAAGCGGTTTTATGGTTGTCATGACATCTTGGATTAAATCATGAACCTGAAACATCTCTTCATGGATTTCCATCTTGCCTTCTTCAATTTTTGAAATGTCCAAAATATCGTTAATAAGGGAGAGCAGATGCCTTCCGCTTTTTCCGATTTTGCCTAAATCCTCTACAAACGTCTGCTCACCGAGCTCCTCTGCCTCCTCGATCAGCATCTCACTATAGCCAATGATGGCGTTCAGCGGTGTCCGAAGCTCATGGCTCATATTGGCAAGAAATTGGCTCTTGATTCGATTGGCTTTAATCGCTTCATCATGGGCCTGCTCGAGCTGCGCTGTCCGCTCCTTAACCATCTGCTCCAAGTGTTCGTTGAGCTGCCGCAATTCATGGTTTATTTTTAGAATCTCATCCGACTTATCTTGTATTTCAGAGTCTTTAACAGAGAATTTATTGGAAATATAGATACCGATAAGGGACATGCCTAATGTAAATAGCGTTCCTCCGGAAATGATATAAGCGAGCCATTGTTGATTCAGAATCATCCCAGATTCCGCACTGTGTAAATGGATATTGTCTATATCAAAATGCGCAGCCATCATGCCGATATAATGCATGCCAACGACTGCAGCGCCCATTAACAATCCACTACCCAGCTTCTTCCACATATGTCCGCGCTTGTTCTCACTGCCTTTACGAAAATAAAATGAAAGCCACAAGGCCGCAACTGAGGCCACAACAGCAATAATAATAGATAACGAGAAATAAATAGGATCGTAGGTGATCTCAATCATCATTGCTTCCA
The DNA here is from genome assembly GCF_052115145.1 of Paenibacillus sp. 2TAB26. NCBI lineage: Bacteria > Bacillati > Bacillota > Bacilli > Caryophanales > Paenibacillaceae > Paenibacillus > Paenibacillus sp. 2TAB26. The sequence goes on along the minus strand of NZ_JBFRGC010000008.1, from coordinate 225,578 downwards.
TGCCGATGTAATGCATCGTTACTATACCGCTTGCCAGCAATATTCCCCCGCTCAGCAATTGAGGCAGTGAAAGCTGGTTTCTACCGACGATATGAAGGGCCAAAAAAGACGCTACTATAGCTACAATAACCGACAGAACAACGGTTGGCATATGATATGCAATGGGAACGGGCAGCGAAAAGGCGAGCATTCCAACAAAATGCATCGACCATATGCCCATACCCATAGCGCAAGCGCCAAATAGGAGCCATAACCATCGTTTTCTATTATGCGTAGTACTTATTCGTCCGACCAAATCAAGCACCGTATAAGAGGCAACGACCGCTACAAGATATGAAAAGATGACCAATACAATATCGTATGTTCCATGAGCATGATTCATTTGCTAACCAACTCCTACTCGGTTCATTATGGCAATGATTACATTTCGACAAAATATGAGAAATTCCCTTCCTTATCCTATTTTTGAAATCAAAAGCTTAGCAAGAACTCTCTCGATTAATGTCGAATGATGTTCTATAATGATAGCAAGTATGGAAAGATTATCTAATAATTAAAGAACAAATGAGGATAAATTATGGATGAGCTATGGATGAAATCCGCAAAGTTTCTGATTGTAGACGATCAGGAATATAATATCAGTCTCCTAGAGCGTATATTGTCACGAGCAGGTTATACGAATTTGTTCACGACCACAGATGCAACGCAGCTAGAGACGTTATACCGGGCCAATCAACCCGATATTATTTTGTTAGATTTACATATGCCTGTTATGGATGGATTATCGGCGCTGCAGCATTTAAGAAAATGGAAGCAAGAAGGCGAATATTTACCAGTACTTGTCTTAACAGCGGATGTGACACCCGAGGCCAGAACGCGGGTGCTGCATGAAGGTGCCAACGATTTTATTACAAAACCTTTTGATAGGATGGAAGTTGTCCTTCGTATTCAAAACTTTTTGAAAACAAGATATTACCATCTGAAGCTTCAAGAGCAAAACTACAATTTGGAGCAGCGGGTTCGCGAACGCACCAAAGAAATCGAACGGGCAAAAAATGAAATATTGAACGTACTGGGGCGTACCGCGGAATATCGTGATGATGAGACGGGGCAGCATACGCAGCGAGTGGGTGATATGGCTGGAAGACTTGCAACTGATTTAGGGTTGTCGGCAGAAGAAGCAGCTCTTATTAGACGAGCAGCACCTTTGCATGATATCGGAAAAATCGGAATCTCAGACAGCATCCTGCTGAAGCCGGGAAGGTTCTTGCCGGAGGAATTCGAAAAGATGAAGCTGCATACGGAAATTGGCGCCAGCATTTTGGAGGGAAGCCAGTTCCCGGTTCTGCAATTAGCCAAAAGCATCGCGCTGTCTCATCATGAGAAATGGAATGGGACAGGTTATCCGAATGGACTTAGCGGAGAAGATATTCCACTTGCCGGTAGAATCGTAGCGATCGCTGACTTCTATGATGCCCTGACGCATGAGCGACCGTACAAACGGGCATGGACACAAGAGGAAGCCATTGCTGAAATTAAGCTTCAGAGCGGAGTTCATTTTGATCCTAAGGTCGTAGAGGCCTTTTTGCGTGTAATAGAAAGCAGCAGTGAAGATGAGAGAGAACGAGAGGGTGTTCAGTTGTGAAAGGAATGGTGTTCACATCTTTTTTGGAAATGGTAGAAAACAAGTTTTCCCTGAAGTTGGTAGATGAAATTATTGAAGCTGCAGAGCTGCCTTCAGGAGGAAGCTATACAACGGTTGGCACATATGACCACCATGAGATGATTAAATTGATCGTGGAGCTTAACGCTCGAACCCAGATCCCTGTGCCTGACCTCATTCGAACATTTGGCGAATATTTATTTGGCCAGCTGCTAGATATGCATCCTGACTTTATGGTGGAGAATAGCACCGTATTTGAGTTTTTGCAAAAGGTCGACAGCTATATCCATGTTGAAGTGCGCAAGCTTTATCCTGGAGCGGAGCTTCCAACGTTTCAATATGACACTTCTATACCGGGTACTTTGATTATGACATACAACTCCTCACGGCCGTTCGCTGATTTGGCTGAAGGACTTATTTTAGGCTGCGTGGCGCATTATGGAGAAGCAATAGATGTGAAAAGAATCGATTTGGCAGATGGAACGTCTGCCCGTTTTGAATTAACCCAAGTGGGGTGAGCCATGCCATGAATGATATAGATGTAGTCCGCAGGCAGCTTGAGCGGGAGAAGAAGGCTCGCCAAGCAGCCGAGAAGATTGCCGAGGAAAAAACTCGTGAGATCTATTATGTTAACCAAGAGCTGAGGCAATTAAATGATCAGCTGGAGGAGCTTGTGAAAGAACGGACGCTTGAGTTGTCGAAAGCTCGCGATGAAGCAGTGGAAGCCAGTCAGATCAAAAGCCAATTTCTTGCGAGCATGAGCCATGAATTGCGGACTCCTCTGAACGCGATTATCGGTTATAGCGAAATGCTGAAGGAAGACATGGAGGAGATGGGCGAACCTGCTCTGGCCGAAGATCTTAACAAGATTAATAATGCCGGCAGGCATTTGCTCACACTCATAAACGATATACTCGACTTGTCCAAAATCGAAGCAGGTAAAATGGAATTATACTTGGAGCAATGTGATATTCCGAGCATTATTCATGACATTGTAACGACTGTGCATCCGCTAATGGAAGTGAATAAGAACCAGATCAAGGTAGAATGCACGGAGGGCTCGATCAAAACCGACATAACAAAGCTCCGTCAAATTCTATTTAATTTGCTCAGCAACGCAAGCAAGTTCACGAAGGATGGAACAGTAACGCTGCAAGTGGAATTTGAGAGTGAGGCGGGACTGCCTGGCATTGTATTCCGGGTACAAGATACTGGCATCGGGATGACTGCGGAGCAGATGGACCAAATTTTCCAAGCGTTTAAACAAGCGGATTCGTCGACAACGAAAAAATATGGCGGTACCGGCTTGGGGCTCGCGATTAGCCAAAGTCTATGCTATATGATGGGAGGCAACATCAGCGCAAGCAGCATAGTAGGCGAAGGCACTACGTTCACTATCTGGCTTCCCCTGCTGGAGAATGCAGATTCTGAACAACTAAGTGCCTTAATACATAGTGATGAAAGCTTTCCCATGGAAGGGGCTAGAACGATTCTCGTCATCGACGATGATCCAGCGATGCTTCGGCTAATGCAGTATTATTTGGGGAATGAGGAGTGGAACGTACAGCTCGCCCCATCCGGGCAAGAGGGTGTCCGCTTAGCGAAGACGCTGAAGCCGGCAGTCATTGCGCTTGATGTGCTCATGCCGGGAATGGACGGTTGGAACGTACTGGCAGCACTCAAGAATGATTCTGAGCTTGCGCACATTCCTGTTGTGATGATTTCCATGATGGACGAGCAGCATTTGGCTTATGCGCTTGGCGCGTCGGAATTTCTAACCAAGCCGATTTATCGGGAGCGATTGATCTCTACATTAGATAAGTATATACCTGAGCGCCAGTCGCATTCTGTGCTGGTCATCGAAGACGATGCGGTAACAAGTGACATGATGACAAAGCTGCTGAAGCGGGAAGGCTACCGCGTGACAAGGGCCGGCAATGGGCATCACGCACTGCAGCGCATGCAAGAGGAAGCGCCTCATTTAATATTATTAGATCTTATGATGCCGGAAATGGATGGCTTTGAGTTTGTTGCGGCGATGCGTGAGCACGAAGAATGGCGAGCGATCCCGGTTGTCGTTGTGACAGCGAAAAGTATAACGGAAGAAGATCGACGGAGGCTTAATGGCTGTGTAGAGAACATCGTGCAAAAGGGGCATCTGGATCGCAAGGCTCTCTTGCATGAAGTACGCCATTTGATTGCACTCTCGCTTGCAGAGGGGGGAGAACATGTATAAAATTTTGTTGGTTGAAGACAACGAGATGAACCGGGATATGTTGTCGCGCCGCTTGATTCGCAAAGGTTATCAAGTGGTCATGGCATCCGATGGCCTGCAAGGGATAGAGATGGCAAAGTCGGAGTCGCCTAATCTCATCTTGATGGATATGAGCTTGCCCGTCATTGACGGCTGGGATGCTACAAGGGAACTGAAGGCAGTTGAGGGGACCAATCATATTCCAATTATCGCCTTGACCGCCCATGCGATGGCAAGTGATCGTGAGAAGGCCTTTGAAGCGGGATGCGATGATTTTGATACTAAGCCTATCGAATGGAGTAGGCTGCTTGAGAAAATTCAGGTTTTCTTAACGTGAGTATATCGGCCACTTTAATGATATAAAGCTCATATAAAGCTCCCATTGGATGGTTTGAGCTGATGAGGGTTCGTGCGTGCAAATTATAATGAGGAAGTGTACGTTATGAAAGTATGGTGGCTTGATTATCATCCGGCATTTAACTCGGCAAGTTATGAGAATTACGATGACTACGCAAATATGAGGAAGCTATTTAAAGAGTGCAAATCAGTTGCAAGTAATTGGACGGCACTGCGTGTTTCCATTGAGGATAGGAATAAACCTTCTGATTTTATGTATAGAACTGGAGGCTCACTCATCGTTAGCGCCAGAGCCAAAGATTTAATCTTACAAATACCGAATATTAATGTGGAGTTTTTACCCCTCATTTCAGATTCTGAGCTTTATGTCCTAAATGTACTTACCGCTTTAGATTGTGTTGACCCAGACCAGTCGCTAGAAAAAAGAATAGATGGATCAGGCAGATTAATAGGGTATGAACAATTTGCTTTCCGTCAAGAAGTAGTGGAAGGCCATGACATTTTTAGGGTGAGGTTACATGAAGGTGATCATATACTCGACGAGATCTATGTATCGGATAAACTTAAAAAAATAATTGAGGAACAGTTCTTTGGATTCCAGCTTATTGAGGTATGGGATTCAAGCTTCTCGTGGAAGCAAAAAGAGGAAAAGTATTCATCGATGTGCGAAGACGTGGACAGGTCTTTAGTTGAGACGTTCGATTTCAATAGAGCAATCAAATATATAAAAAGCAACAAGGGGAAACATGCTTATAGTGGAAATTGGTCACTAAAGGTTGACGAGAAAGATGAGATTTTATTAGGTGATTTATTATTAGATGGTACATATAGCTGGATGAATCCAATCTACTATCCACCAATCATTTTAGGGCTCGTATGGGGGATAAAGGAAAATAGAAAATCATTAGTCAGTAGACTCAAAGATGGATTTTCTTTCAATTAACAGCCCCTACATTACGTAAACGGAATAAGATGATCAGACTTGAATCTATTATCTAGATCTATTTTTGCGAGTAAGACTCATTTAGCGAAAATAGATCTAGATTTTAGATTTTTTTTTGTTGAAACGATCATAAATTGCTTTTTTAAGGGTGCTGAGCAAGCTTAAGTCTATTTTCTAGATCTATTTTCATTTTGCATTTTCCTAAACTATTCCTTATCGTGTCTTTGCACGAAGATGAGTTTCGATTCAAGAATGGAGAAATGAAGATTGAAAAAATTCAGCTTAAGAATCTTACTTTGTATTGCAGGCTTGATCCCCTCTATATTATTAGTAAATATACTGATCAAACTATACCCGTTTACAGGACTAGGAAGAATAATCGCAGTCCCAATGATTTTTTTGATTAATAGTGGCATTATCATAACAGTACTAACCGTAACAGTAAAAGCTGAATTGAGTAAAAAAATAAAATTCTATATATGGTTAACGACTATAATCCTAACTTCATTTATTTGTTTATTACTATATCCTCAAGAAATAGGACCTCACGTTATGATTCAAATATGGAAGGATTTTATAAAGTAATCGTCAGTGTCACTGTTTGAGACCATTTTGCATTTTCCTAAACTCATTAGGCGTACAGCCGATCTCCTGCTTGAACAGCTTGGTAAAATAAGAGTAGTTCGTGTATCCGGTTTTGCTGGCGATTGTATTGACCGATAAATGTGTGGTTTCGAGCAAATGCTTGGCGGCCTTGATGCGCACTTGAATAATATAATTCCCTAATGAAATACCCGTTTCTTTCTTAAACAATCGAGCCAAATAATCAGGATTAAGATAGACGGTTTCGGCCAGGCTCGTTCTGGACAGCTCATCTCCGCAATGGCTGTGAATATGCTGCTTTATTTCTTCTACGACGGACTTGGGCTGCTCCGTGAAATTCCGGTACTCTGTCGCCGTATTCACCAGATATTGAAGATAGTTCTCCATATCCTCAATGGAGTTCAACGATTGCATAAACATGTGATCATTAGTTCTTCCCGTATACATTTTATGTGCTTGAATTTCTTTGCTCTTGAGATACGCATAAACAAGCTGAACGATATCCAGTCGGAACAAACTCAGCACAGAAGCATTCAGCATTTGCTTTTGGGTGATATTGTGCAAATATGAGCTCGTTTCCGCAAGGAAGGAGCTTGGTTTATTTTGCTCCAGCAGCTGATCCAAAAGCATTAAGTTAGGCGGTATATAAGAAGTTTCTTGCTGATTGAAATGCTCCAGCAAAAAGGTTTGATTTCGATATTTAATGATCTTCTCATTCATGCTAAGCAGATCCTTCATGACGTGATGGATGGCCTCCAGTTTTCCGGTGCTTGCTATATTGCAGCTTGCATCACATTTGAGAAATGTACTTGCTCTTTGAATGAAGGTAGCGCAAATACTTTCAATGATTCCGCTGTCAGGAATGTCCTTCCATTTCAGTATCGCCATCCAATTGGACTCCTTGAACTCCAATATCGATTCGACTGTAAAACGTTTATTCTGGAACAGCTCATGCAGCACATTCATAAGCGCAAAATCAAATAGGTCCTTGTCTTTTTTTTCTAGGCTTTCCTCATGAGGAAATACATGAATAAGGACAGGCAGTACCAAGTCTGTTAAGGCGTAAGGGAGATTCTGCTCTGCAATCAAATAGGAAATGTTGGAGGGGGTAGAATAGGTTGTTTTCCCCGTCACAAGCTTACGCCAAAAATGCTCCTGTACGTTTTTTTGATTTTTTTGCCAGTAGTAGCCTTCTTGAACCGCCTTGGCGACGCCCTGCTGTTCGTTAGCTTTGAAGATGGCTTTCTGAATAATTAGCGTCAGCTTGTCAAATTCAATTGGTTTTAGAAAATAATCAAAGCTCTGCAGCTCAATCGCTTTTTGCGCGTAGTTGAAATCAGCATAATTGGTCAGAAATATGGTCTGAATATTGTATTTCTCTTCACGAATCCAAGCAAGCAGCTCAAGCCCGCTGCCCTGCGGCATTTCGATGTCGCAGAGTAAAATGTGAATAGGATGCTGCTTGAGCAGCTCCTGCGCGTGGGCGATATTAAAAGCAGTATAGACATGATCAATCGATAATGCCTGCCAATCGACCTTTTTCTCTAGTGCGGTCACAACAAAATAGTCGTCATCTACAAGCAGTACATTCATTTGTTGTTACTCCTTTCACGGTGTATCCTGCGTAGGATGAGGAAGGTATATCGTCACGCAAGCCCCTCCAGCATCAATATTGGAAAAATGAATTTTAGCCTTGCGGTGATATAAGTACTCCAAACGTTGTACTGTGTTCATGATGCCGATGTGATTCCCGTCTGCTTGATCAAGCGGCTGTCCACTTTCAAGCCTTTCCAATATATCCGTGTCAAAACCAGGGCCGGTATCGGATATACGAATAACAGCAACCTCTTCCTCGGATTCCCTTTCCACATCAACATCCAGCCTAATTTGAACCTCCTGTACACGCGAAACAGCATATTTCACTGAATTTTCGATGAAGGTCTGAAGCACAAGCGGCGGAATTCTCATCTTGCCCGTGTCTTGGCCTTGATGAATATGATAGGAGAAGGCATCTCTGTAACGATGTTTTTGAATTTCCAAATAAATGCGAACATGATCAATCTCATCGTCCAGCTTCACGAAATCTTCCCCATTTTGAAAAATATAACGAAAATAGTTGGACGTTGAAATGGCCATGCTTTGAATTTCCTCGAAMATTTGCATTTGAGCCATGCTGTGAATGTTGGTTAAGCAGTTCAAAAAAAAGTGAGGCTTGATCTGTAATTTCATATAATCGAGCTGAATCTTTTGTTTTTCAATTTCATGCTCATAAATATCGATTTTGAAAATTCGAATTTGCTCCAGCAGGTTTTTGAACAGTTTATTGGCATATTCCAGCTCAACGATTTTGTTCATCTTGAGATCGAGCGGTTTGCTGTCTTCATTAAACTGCGTCAGGCTGAATGAAAAGTTTTTGAGCGGTCTTAAAATCAGGATATTGAAATATACCATGATGCCGCATAGGGCACAAGCAACAATAGCAGCAAGGAGCATAATGAGCAGCTGGGCAATCATAATTTTCTCAAACGCGCCAAACTTGATGAACATTTTCACGCCAAAGGTTGCGTTTGCAAATGGTTTGCTGACGGTTGTTGTGGTCTGGATCATGCCTAGCAGCGTTTTCTTTTGCTCGTTGTTACGGACCTCAGTGCCCTTATCCGTCGACAGATTATTGATGACATTGCCTGTATGATCTATTAAGGATACAAACCCGTTGCCGCCAAGATCCATTTGCTGAAGCGGACCAATCAGTTCATCAGCCGAAATGAGACAAATCAGGTAGCTTTCATGAAATGGCACGATATTAATGATAAAATATTTCGCATTCAGCTGGATAAGCGACCAGTTGGAATAATAGGTTTCAAGCGAATTTTTATCTTGTACATAGGATGCGATTTGTTTTTTTAACGATAAATAATCGGGGTACAACACATTGGTTGGTGAGGAATTTAAAAAGTATTTTTGATCTTCTAAATAGATGAAGAAATTATACTTTTTCTCGTAATTTTTTTGGAGCTCGGAGAAACGCCTGTACAGTTCTGTATTTGCTTTAATAAATTCGTTATCGGTGGAGCGAAATTGCTTCATCTTTTTTACGTTTTCATCGTTTGCGAGCGTCCAGCCCATGTATTGATTAATATTGGAGAAATCAAGATTGATTTGATTAATGTACATATTCGCGGTGTTTTGCAAATACCGTGTCGTTTGCTGCTTGACCATGGAAATAGCGACGATACTAATAATGCAATCCAGTACTAATACAGAGACTAAAATCAAGAGCATCACTTTTACGTAGTGCCTAATCGGATAGGATTTGCCGGGTTTGCGTTTTGTCATAGGTCTCATTAGCTTCCTCTCTTTTCGGGCTTTCTGTCTGCTAGTAAAACCAATTATAATGCAAACGCAGTAGAATGAGAGGCGGGTCTAGCCCGTTTTCACATGAAAGTCCGAAAAAAACGCAAGAAAGTCTGGATAGTGTCAGTCTTTTTTTTATTTTTAGCATTCTGCTGCCAAACCATTAGATGAATGGGATGAAAAGTCCGAATAGCGATTTAGAATAGTCCGAATTGTTCTCAAAGCAGCCTCTATAATAAAGAGGCAAGAGAGAGTGTGACGAAACAACATGGACGCAGACGAATGAAGGATGGGGGAATTTCATTGAAGACCAGCCAATTAAACATGAATATGCAGCAAACGATTGGCCGGATAAGAAAGAATTGGGGCTTGTATGTTTTGCTGCTGCCAGCAGTTGTGCTGCTTCTGCTTTTTTCTTATAAGCCGATGTATGGGGTGCTGATTGCTTTTAAAGATTACAGTCCTGCTCTCGGAATTATGGACAGTCCTTGGGCAGGGTTCAAGTACTTTGAGAAGTTTTTCAACTCCTATCAATTTTCCAGCACAATTAAAAACACGTTGATTATTAGCTTCTATAGCATAGCTACTTTTCCAATACCGATTATGCTCGCGCTGATGATCAATCAAATGCGAGTGAACCGGTTTAAGCAAGTATTTCAGACGGTAACCTATATGCCGCATTTTATTTCTACCGTTGTAATGGTGGGTCTGATCCTCATTTTATCCTCACCGAGCACCGGGCTAATGGGCAATATCTTTCGCTTGTTTGGTGCTGAGGCTCCTAACTTGATGGGCTCAGCGGAATGGTTTACCAGCGTTTATGTATGGACGGATGTTTGGCAGCACGCTGGCTGGGACAGCATTATCTTCATTGCGGCGTTATCCGCTGTTGATCCAAGCCTTTATGAAGCAGCGAAGGTGGATGGGGCAAGCCGCTGGCAAAGAATACGTTTCATTGATATTCCGATGCTGCTCCCAACGGCCATCACATTGCTGATCCTTCGAATTGGCGGACTGCTAGGTGTCGGATTTGAAAAGGTTTATTTGATGCAAAATAATTTGAACATTTCCTCCAGCGAGGTTATTGCTACCTATGTATATAAAATCGGGATGCTGAGCAGCCAGTACAGCTTCTCCTCGGCGATCAATCTGTTTAATACGATCATTAGCTTTATATTACTGATTCTAGTTAATCAGGCAGCCAAAAAATACAGCGAAAACAGCCTGTGGTAACAGAAAGGAAGGATACGGATGAGCACAATGGAAACCGCAGCACAACCGGCTTTGCATAAACAAAAAAGGCGTTCCTTCGACGCCATGGAATGGATGTTATATTTGTTTGCGATTGTGATGCTGATCCTAATCGTTTATCCGATTTATTTTATCGTCATCGCATCATTCAGTGATCCTGCCGCCGTCGCTAACGGTCAAATGTGGGTTTTGCCAAAAGGCTTTACGCTCGATGGCTATAAGGAATTATTGAATCATTCAAACATATGGATCGGCTACCGAAATACGCTCCTGTATACCGTAATAGGGACGATCATTAGCTTGGCGATCAATGTTTCGGCAGCTTATGCACTTTCCAGAAAAGATCTTGTAGGCCGCAAGAGCATCAATATATTTTTTATATTCACGATGTTTTTTAATGGCGGTCTCATTCCTACATTTTTGACAATCCGCGACTTTCATTTGTATGACACTTTTCTAGTTATGGTACTGCCTTTCTCTGTTGCCGTGTTTAATATCATTGTGGCACGTACGTTTTTCCAGTCCAGCATTCCCGGCGATTTGTGGGAAGCCGCCCAGCTTGATGGCTGCGGCAACCTGAAGTATTATGTGCAAATCGTGCTGCCGCTGTCAAAAGCCATTTTGTCTGTTTTGGCCTTATGGACGGCGGTTGGCTACTGGAATTCCTATTTTAATGCACTCATTTACTTAAAGGATCAGGATTTGTATCCCTTGCAGCTTGTGCTTAGGAACATATTAATTACGAACCAAATGCAGTCAAGCATGGGAACAGGCGAAGCGGCGCTTATTGCCCTGCGCTTAGCGAACCTAATGCGCTATTCGGTTATTATCGTCTCGACGCTTCCAATCATGTGTATGTATCCATTCGTTCAAAAGTATTTCAATCAGGGGGTGATGATTGGCGCTGTGAAGTAATTTAGCCATTTGCCATTCACAATAAGTACTAGGGGGAACTTCAAATGAAGAAAAAATTGTTCATTGCACTAGTTCTAAGCTTAAGCATGTTAATCAGTCTTATAGGCTGCGCTTCTGGCAAAACGGAGAAGGAACCTGCCCAAGCAGGCTCCGAATTTAGCTCAGAAGGGCTGCCGATCGTAACGGCGCCAATCACACTGGATGTGTTGACTGTGCGCTGGGGCAATATGGGAGATACATTCAAAAATAATAAATGGCTGCAGGACCTTGAAAAAGCAACGAACGTTAAAATAAACTGGCAGGTCATGTCCTCCAATGACTGGGGCGAGCAAAAATCGATCATGCTGGCGAGCGGCAAGCTTCCTGATATTATTTTTGGAGACAATGCCTTCTCGGATTCCGATATCGTCAACAACCTAAGCTATTTCCGCCCGCTCGATGACTATATCGACAAATATATGCCGAACTTGAAAGCGGCAATGGACGAAACGCCAGAGCTGAAGCAAATCAGCACATTCCCAGACGGCAAAATTTACTCTTTGCCTGCTAGGCTGCCATCACGTCCTCTATCGACGATGCAGCCTGTAATCAATAAAGCGTGGCTCGATCGTCTCGGCCTTGAAGTTCCTAATAATATTGAAGATTTGTACAATGTGTTCAAAGCATTCAAAGAAAAGGATCCGAACCAAAACGGGAAAGCGGATGAAATTCCTTTTAGCGGCTCGGTAGATATTAGCATGGATTTTCTAAATCCATTTGGCATAACAGATTTGAACGGCAACAGCATGATGCTCAAGGACGGCGAGCCCGTTTTCTATCCGACTTCGAACGAATATAAAGATGCGCTGAAATGGACGCATAAATTGTATTCAGAAGGGTTGATCGATCAGGAGCTGTTCACTCAGGACAATACCATGTCTTCTGCTAAACAGCAAAATCCAGATGCGGCTATGATCGGCTTCTCGAATCAATGGATACCGGATGCTGTCTTCGGAAAGTGGAAGGATGAATATGCAGCAATTCCGTCCATTGCTGGACCAGATGGCAAACGTTATCAAACAGGCGATCCTGTTGGATTAAGCTTAAGACGCAATGAAATGCTGATTACGACATTCAGTGAAAATCCGGAAGTCGCTGCGCGCTGGGCGGATCAGTTCTACACAAATGAAGCAAGCATTCAAAATTTCTGGGGCGCAATCGGAACCGTTATTGATAAAAAAGGCGATGGCAGCTATGCGCTGATGAATCCTCCAGAAGGCACAAGCGCGGATGCTTGGTACTGGGATCAATCGGTCCGTGATTTTGGTCCAAAATATGTAAGCCCAAGCTTTGAGAAAAATATCATTTTGGATGAAACGACAGGCGACGGTCTGAAGCTTGCAATCGACAAGCTCGTAAGTGAATATGTAACGACGCCATTCCCGAATGTTATGTACAACGTAGAAGAATTCAAGGAGCTTCCAACGCTTACTACGGATATTGACAGCTACGTCAAAACGAACCGTGCAAAATGGATTATAAAAGGAAACATCGATCAAGAGTGGGACGCGTATATTAAACAGCTGAACGGTATGGGACTTGAACGATTGGTTGAGATTCGCAGTGATGCCTACAAACGCTACACAAGTGTTAAGTAACTGTTGTAAAGGAGCTCGTACGTAATGGTGAGAGTAACGGTATGGAATGAAAATCGTCATGAGAAAAACAATCCGGTTGTAGGTGGCATTTATCCGAACGGCATTCATGGCGCTATTGCAGACTTCCTGACGAAAGCAGGCTTTGAAGTCGGAACAGCTACGCTCGATGAGCCGGAGCATGGACTAACGGAGCAGGTATTAAATCAGACGGATGTATTAATTTGGTGGGGGCATTTGGCGCATCATGAGGTCGAGGACAGTATCGTTGACAAGGTGTATCAGCGGGTGCTGAAAGGAATGGGGCTTATCGTTCTGCATTCAGGGCATGCTTCGAAAATTTTCAGCAAGCTGCTTGGCACACCGACAGGACAGCTGAAATGGCGCGAGGCGGATGAAAAGGAACGGATTTGGGTCATTGACCCGGCCCATCCAATTGCGTCAGGCCTTGGCGAATACATCGAGCTGCAGCAGGAAGAGATGTACGGTGAGCATTTTAATATTCCGACTCCAGACCAGCTGGTTTTTGTTTCTTGGTTTGAAGGCGGCGAAGTGTTCCGCAGCGGCGTTACTTACCACCGCGGACAAGGGAAGGTCTTTTACTTCCGTCCGGGGCATGAGACCTATCCGACCTATTACAATAAAGAAATCCAGAAGGTGATCGAGAACGGCGTGCGATGGGCAGTGCCAAGTCAAACGGCTGAGCCTGTTTATGGCAATGCAGCTCCGCTGGAGCCTATTAAATCCAAGCCTTACTCGAGAGAGGTAACCGAAATATGAGAAAATTTCGTATCGGCTTGATAGGTTTGGGCGGAATGGCTCAGGAGCATATTCGGTGGATGAAAGCGGAAGGCCGCTTTGAGATTATTGCGGTAAGCGATGTGTATGAAGAAGCGTTAGCCAAGGTGGGCGACCAGCTTGATGTTGCTGAGGGCAAGCGTTACTTGGACTATAACCATCTAATTGAGGATGCGGATGTGGATGCCGTAGTGTCCGTTACGCCGAACAACGTTCATGCTGACATTATTCGGGCTTGCCTGCAAGCACGGAAACCATTCATGGCGGAGAAGCCTTTTACCCGCATGTTTGAGGAAGCCGAGTCACTGCTTGAGTTGTATGAAAAGCAGCCCATTCCAGCAATGATGGCGTTCACCTACCGTTATACACCTGCATTCCGTTACGTACGGCAGCTTGTGCGCGAGGGTAAAATCGGATCGGTTCGCAGCTTTAGTGTCCAATATTTGCAGGGATGGGGCGCAGCGCCAAATAATGTCCCTTATATCTGGCGTTTTAACAAAGATATTACCGGCACGGGGACGCTTGGCGATTTGGGCTCGCATATGATCGATATGGCACGGTTTCTATTTGGGGAATTCGAAGAGCTGTCGGCACAGCTGCATACCATTATTCCGCAGCGGCAAGATCCAGCGAGCGGCAACATGGTTACCATCGAGGTGGATGACTTTGCAAGCTTCCAGGCTCGTATGGAGGGCGGTATAATGGGCGTCTTCCAAACGACTCGCAATGCGATTGGATCGGGCAATCAGCACGAAGTATCCATATATGGAGATTTAGGCACGCTCCATGCTTCAACGCTAAATCCGAATGAGTTGATTTGGATTCGTGAGGAGGCTCCTGGTCAACTTGCGAGAGTGGTTGTCGAAGTTCCTGCAAGTTGTAAAGTGACGCAGTATGCTGATTTTACGGCATTGCTTGAAGGAAGCATTCCGGACGGCATTGCCGGCTTTATGGATGGCTACCGCAATCAAGAGATTTTAGATGCTATTATTAAGGCAAGTGAAATAAAAGCAACCGTACAGCTGTAAATTTAATTTGTTCCGGTTCAGTGAAGACGATTTTAGTCTTTGCTGAACCGTTTTTTTGTTTCTAGAAGAGGCTGCACCGAAAAAACGTGTAGATTAGTTACAATTAAACTGTACCTTGCTTGCAGCCGCATACTGGTATAAGTTTGAAATATAGCTTCTTTTGAAAATAAAGATTGAGAGTGGGATAGATGATGAAAATAGAAGTGAAACTGGCTGCTCCAGATGAAGCTTATATCATAAAAACGTATATCCTCTTTATTTGCACGATCTATCTGGGCATTACGGACATATGCCGAACAGCCATGGTATTTACGAGGATAATAACGATTGTAGAACATTAACGGAGCAATATGATGTTCAGAATATTTGGTGGGAAAAGCCTGACTGTTTGTACCCTTTCCTAATAAGGGTCGATGACATTCCTGCGGGCTTTATGCTTATTGCTACACCTCCTCATTGTGCAAAAGGGGTCAATTATTTTGTGAATGATTTCTTTCTATTGCAGCCATTCAGAGGGAAAGGTGTTGCACAAAAGGCCGCGACGCAAGTATTTGAGATGTTCAAAGGCCAGTGGGAGCTCTTTACAAACCCGATGGAGCAAAATATAACAGGGCAAAAATTTTGGAGAAAAACAGTATCAAGCTACACAAAGAACCATTTTGAAGAAGCGGTTGGCATGACATTTGACGGTCATAAAATGGTGTTTAGATTTAATAATGCGGACAGATGAGTTGGGGGAGGCAAAAGCATGCAGCTGTACTTGGATAAAATCGTTTCTTTGTTTAAAGGGGAGCTCGGCGACAATTTGTCGGGCATTTATTTACACGGTTCATTGGCTATGGGATGCTTTCATCCCCAAAGAAGCGATATCGATTTTATCGTTGTGATCAAAGAAAGTCTGACCGAGGAAAACAAAAAGAGGACGGCTAGGTTAGTGCTAGCGCTGGATGATGAAATGCCAAATGCTAGAGGTATGGAGTTTAGTATGGTTTTGGAATCGCACCTGAGTTCCTTCGTCTATCCTACGCCCTGTGAAATGCATTATTCTGACTTCCACAAGGAGAGATATCGCTCAGACGAAAACTATGTTTGCGGCGGGTACGAGGATCATGATTTTGCATCGCAGCTGGTTGTCGCTTATTATCGCGGAATTACCTTATATGGCAAGCCGCTTAAGGAGCTATATGAGCCTATCGATAAAACGTATTTTCTAGCGTCCATTTATCATGATATTAAAGGGGCTTCGGAAGACATTATGGATCAACCGATGTATATTACCTTGAACCTGTGTAGAGTGCTGTTCTACCTGAGAGAAGGAAATATATCGTCCAAAAAAGAAGGAGGAGAATGGGGCATCAAAGCTCTTCCAAAAGAGTATCGGGACTTGATTGGAAAGTGCCTAGACGAGTACGCCGGAGTTAAAGGGAAACAAACGTTTGATCGTGAGCTTTTAGCGGCATTTGCAGGTGAGATGCTGCGTGAAATAAAGGCATTAATATAAGGGAGATGGAAAGCAAAGCTTCCACTTAAACTGTTGATGTGATTAATTGTTAAAAGCATAAAATTACTTAACGAATACGAGAACCTCTATTTGCCTCGCTTCTTCTCTTTTGCAGAAGGCGGCGGACATAGAGGTTTTTATTTTGCTTCATGATGTATACACTGTGCTTGCTCCATAAAGGAGTTTTATTTAAAGATGAAGAATAAATAACGGATATGAACTGGAGCGGGACAACATGAGCAATTAATAGACATCATTTTAACTCGCTAAGTCGAATTTGAACAATGGTATTCGTCGTTTAAATAAGGACGAAATAATTAGCTGAGTAAAAACAATAATAGAGACTCTATTATAAAACCAGGAGGGAATACATATGCGATTTATGATGATCGTCAAAGGAACTAAAGATTCCGAGGCAGGAGTTATGCCAAGTCAGGAGCTTCTCGAAGCGATGCTTCGTTACAATGAAGAATTGGCTAAGGCTGGCGTGCTGCTCGCAGCGGACGGGCTCCAAGCAAGCTCGAACGGCATACGCATTTCTTATCCAAATCCCGGTGAAAAACCGAAAGTAATAGACGGTCCATTCACTGAGGCCAAAGAAATCATAGCGGGGTATACGCTTATTGAAGTTAATTCTAGGGAAGAAGCCATTGAATGGGCGATGAGGATGCCAGATCCCCATGGTAATGGCGAGGGTGAAATTGAGCTGCGGCAGGTGCTTGATGCGATGGATTTGACACAAAACCCGGAAACGCTGGCTATGGAAGCCGCGCTTCGTGAACAGATGGAGAGGCCTAAAAAATCGTGAGCCAGTCTGCAGTCCATCGTACAATTGATGCCATCTGGCGTATTGAATCAGCCAAACTTATAGCCGGGTTGGCGCGGATGGTTCGCGACGTCGGCCTTGCGGAAGACCTTGCACAGGATGCGCTTATTATTGCACTAGAGAAGTGGCCGGAAAGCGGAATTCCGGATAATCCAGGAGCATGGCTTATGACTGCAGCGAAACGCCGTGCGATTGATATGATTAGGAGGAGCAAGCTGCGCGACCAGAAATATGAAGAGTTTGGACGAGGAACCGTCTTATATACCGAGGAAGATATTCATATTGCGATGGACGGAGAGGTCGGAGATGATCTCCTGCGCTTGATCTTCACAACATGTCATCCTGCTCTATCTCAGGAGGCTAGAGTAGCTTTGACGCTGCGCTTGCTCGGAGGACTTACCACGGATGAAATCGCACATGCTTATCTTGTAGCAGAGTCGACTATTGCACAGCGGATTGTTCGAGCGAAACGTACATTAAGCAGCTTGCGAGTTGGTTTTGAGGTTCCTGTAGGCGATGAGCTCAAGGAACGACTCTCTACTGTACTCGAAGTAATCTATTTAATGTTTAATGAGGGGTATACGGCGACTTCCGGCGGCAGCTGGTTTCGACCGCTGCTCTGTCAGGAAGCGCTAAGGCTAGGGCGTATCCTTGCGGAAATTGCACCCGCCGAGCCTGAAGTGCATGGTTTGGTTGCTTTAATGGAAATCCAATCGTCACGCTTCAAAACACGGGTAAATGCTGCGGGTGAACCGATTCTTCTGATGGATCAAAACCGCGGTTTATGGGATCAGCTGCTCATCCGCCGAGGCTTAACCGCTCTTGAGCGAGCTCAAAAGCTCGGCCGTCCGCTTGGTCCTTACGCGCTTCAAGCTGCGATTACGGCGTGCCATGCTAAAGCTCGGATGGCATCGGAGACCGATTGGGCGCGTATTGCCGCTTTATATGAAGCTTTGTCGCGCGTCATGCCGTCTCCTATCGTAGAATTAAATCGGGCGGTAGCGATTGCAATGGCTTTCGGTCCTGCGTTCGGCCTTCAAATTGTTGATGAACTCACGTCCGCAGCATCATTAAAAGACTATCATTTGCTGCCGAGCGTCCGTGGTGATCTTCTGGTTAAATTGGGCCGTATGGATGAGGCGCGCACAGAGTTTGAGCGTGCTGCTTCGTTGACACGTAACGCTCGCGAGCGCGAGCTTCTGCTGAATCGTGCTGCCGAGTGCTTGTCTTTAGAAGCAGATAAAGAAAATGAAGGTCATGAAAAATAACGATCATGTCGATTATGAAGCTCCCCATTCGTTGCTGAAGTAGAGGATGGTTTGAAATCACCCCGTTCTCAAGAAACAGGGAGGAAATATATATGCGATATATGTTGATTGTTAAAGCAACCAAACAATCTGAAGCTGGTGTGAAGCCCGATCGACAGCTTATGGATGAGATGGCTTCATTCAATGAATCTCTTGCTGAGGCAGGTGTGCTCTTAGCTGCTGAAGGTTTGCAACCCAGCTCGAGCGGACTGCGGATCACGTATTCCGAATACGGAGAGAAGCCGAATGTTGTAGTCGGTCCTTTTGCGGAGGCAAAAGGAATAATTGCGGGATATACGCTGATTGATGTGAAATCGGAGGAAGAAGCCATTGCATTTGCGATGCGTATGCCAAATCCAGCCTACGGCGGCGAGGGTGAAATTGAGCTCCGCCTGCTTCTTGAAGATACGAAATTGCTGCAAGGCTCAAGAATGATGGCACTGGAAACGGATTTGAGAGACCAAATTGACATCCTAAATAAAAGTTGAGTTTTTTTAATGAAGCTGTCGATTTTGTTAATCCTCGTTCGACGTAATGATAGAGTCAGGTAGAATTTCAATTACAAAGGAGAAATATCAAATGAATCAAGAAGTAACAGATTTTATCGCAGCGATAAAAGAGCCTTGGCAAGTGGAGCTGAGTTCTGAGCTGCGCAAGCTTGTTCATGGAGCTATCCCAGACGTTCAGGAGCGCATTCAGTATAAGAAACCTCATTTTTTGAAAAATGGAAAATACGCTGCCGTTATTTCAACTTCGAAGGATGCGGTGAGCTTTACGATCTTCAATGCAAGTGAGCTATCGTTTCCAGAGCCATTGTTTGACGGTCCTCCTGAACGGAAAACCATTAAGCTTAAACAAGGGAATACAGTTGATTATGATCAACTGACGTCGTTAGTTGGCCAGGCCGCCTCGACATTATAAGGTGTATTTTGAATGAGAAGAGCACCATGCTGGTGCTCTTTTTTGCGGGAAGCAACATAAGGAGCAGCTATAAGAAGGCCGGACATCATTCAATCGAATGGTGTCCGGCTTTTCTGTTCTTTATGAATAAATAAAGCTACGCAAATATGGTTATTGTGTAAGCTTCCTTATCCAAGCTCTAGCGCCAAAGGCGATGACACGGTTATGAATCTTAGGTTCTGTTAGGTTGCAGCACTTCAACAATTCATTCTTCAAGAGCAGCCTTGGCAGCTTCCATATAGCCCTTATATGTCGGAGTACTGCCGCCAACCACGATGACATCTGGATTATACAGATGAAGCAGGTTAGTTAAAGCGTAGCCAAAATATTGACCTGCTTGGCGTACAAGCGCAGTCACCTGCGAATCGCCTGCTTCTAGCCGCTCACGCACTATAGATTATAGRAAATAGCTGCAATAAGAGTATTTCGGCCATGCCAAGAACAAGTATAATTGTATTTTATCGGAGCTAGCTGTTTATAAATGGTAAACTAAAGAAGTGGTTTAGATAACTATCTATAACGAGGCGGATACAAATATGGAAGAACAAATATTGAAATTTCTTAAGGAAGCTTATTCTATTGGTTGTTATAAGGTGGAGACGGTAACCAATGAAATCTATCGTTGTCTTGCAGAGCAGGGCACCTTTTTTGTTCGAATAACGAACTATAAAACCTATCAAGAGCAGTCAGAAGAAGTGAGCTGGACGAATTTTTTATGCCATCAAGGCGTTGGCGCTTCTGAAGCTGTCCGCTCCTCTAATCATCAATATATTGAAAAGATCATGCTGGATGAAGAAAAGCTAGCCGTTGTATATAAAGCTGCGGCGGGCATTCATTTGCCACGGGCGGAGTGGAACACATCCGTACTTAAAAAGGTTGGAAAACAAATAGGTAAGATGCATCGTGTAACCCAATCCTATCGTGAGTCTACGGCACATCTTAAGGATTGGTATGAAAACAAGGAATATGATTTTCTCACACATATCCCGAAGGAAGAAACAGTGATACGAGAAATGGCGGATCATCTTTTAACAAAGATTAAGGGTTTACCTAAAAATAATTCAAACTACGGACTGATCCACGGTGATTTATGGCTAGAAAACATCTTAGTGGACGGCTCTGAAATTACGATGATTGATTTCCAAGATTGTGAAAAACATTTTAATATTTTTGATTTAGCTGTGCCCATCTATTCTGCTATGGAATTCTCATTCTCAGGCGGAGGGAACATAAAGGACTATCGACAGTCCATTACAGAAGCTCTCCTTGATGGGTATAGAGAAGAGCACAATCTATCTCCGGAGATGGTAGACACATTGCCTCTTTTTTTGAAATTGAAACAGCTGTTTGAATACAACCTGATGCATATGTATTGGAATCATGAACAATTAGGTGAGGAACAAGTTCGAATTTTGAATTTATATAGAATGCGAATAGAGTATGATCACTTTTTGTAAAAGGGTTAGCTGAGCGGAGGTGTTGTGAATTGACTGCTTATGATTTTGTATTTCCTGAACTAGAGACAGAACGTTTGAGGCTTTCTATTTTGACTTTAGAAGATTCTGAAGCAATTTATAAGCATTTTTCGGATGAAAATGTGACCAGATTTATGGATATAAACCCATGTGAAGATTTAAACGAGGCCAAAGAGATTATTCAATATCACATCGATGATAAGGGCTGCCGATGGGGGATTTTCAGTAAAAAGGATCATAGACTCGTTGGAACTTGCGGTTTCCATTGCTGGGTTCAAGGAGAGCAGCCTAAAGCAGAGATAGGATTTGATTTAGCCAAGGAATACTGGGGAATGGGGTTAATGCAAGAAGCGCTGCTCCCTGTAATAGCGTTTGGATTTGAACAGATGGGTTTATCGATGATCGAAGCCACCGTGGAACAGCAAAATGAAAAATCCATTCAACTGCTGAATAGGCTGCATTTTGAGAAGGAAGCAGAATTAAGGGATGAGCTTTTTTATTATTATTTGAATCGAACGATATGAAAATTAGAAATCAAAATAGACCGAAACCATTCGAAAATGTGGTTCTCGGTCTATTTCTTGTTTTCAAAATGGGGAACAAGCGATTAGCCCTCCTCCAAATTGGAGTAGTGTGTGACCCGGTTTCTCCCGCTTTTTTTGGAGTTGTAGAGCGCTTGATCAGCTTTTTGAAGCAAGAATTGATCGGTATCCTCCTGCGTAATCGTTGCTGCGCCAATACTAACCGTCACATGATATTCTCCCCAATGAGCTGTTTCAGTCTTGCTGCGATACCTTTCGGCCGCTAATATGGCATTCTCCTGGTTGGTATTAGGAATAATAATGACGAATTCCTCTCCTCCAAATCGAGCCACAATGTCGTCTTCTCTTGACGCGGTTACGAGTAATTGTGCCAGCTCTGTAAGAACCAAATCACCGACCGGATGCCCATAGGTATCGTTAATGCTTTTAAAACGATCAATATCGATAATTAAGAGTGAAAATGGCAGCTCATTTTGTTGAAATAATGCGATATTTGCGAGCAAGCTCTCTTGAAAAAACCTTCGGTTTTTGAGCCCGGTTAAAGGATCGGTTGAGGCTAGCTTTTCCAACTGGTGGTTCAAAATTAGCAATTGCGATTGTTTGCTTTCATATTCTTCATGCAGGAGTTCAAGCTTTTTGTTCGCTTCATGGGTTGCCCGATAAAGCTCCTCCAGCTTTATTTTGGTTTGCAGAATATCGTTCTCATGTTCAATGCGTTTACGCATTTCCACAATGACACAATCAATGACAATTTCGCCATCTCGTTCGTGACGTATCCCGTTTAACAGTACAGGCACATCAAGCTGGTCTCTCGTTTTAAACGAGAAGTACATTTCATTTACATGCCCATACAGCTGGATATACGGATAAAAATAGGTATGAAAAAACAGTTTGTTCGTAAGAGACATAGTGGTTTCAAGATGTCGGTTCAGCAGTTCCTGCCGGTCAAAACCAAGCATGTTTAACAGCGTTTGATTGAACTCTAAAATTACCCCTGTACTTGAAATAGTGAAAAATCCACAGGGGGCATAATTTAACTGGGTATCCATGTAACGACTGCCTCTCTTCAAGTTCTAGTTGTTGGTTAGATATTGTTTGATCAACTGCGTCGTCTCTTCGGGATGACTTAAGTGCGGGTAATGCCCTTTTGCGAGCATATGCTGAAGAGTGCTGTTTTTAAGATGAGCATGCAAATAGTCGCCAACCTCAATAGGAGCAATGCTGTCGTCAGAACATTGAAGAATAAGGGTAGGGATCGTTGCATGAATGAGATCCGCGCGACAATCGGATAAAAAAGTTACCTCAGCAAATTGCCTTGCAATATGGGGATCCCTAGAGCAAAAGCTTTTTTCCAATTCGTTAGTTAATTCTTTGCGATCTGGATTTTGCATGACGATTGGCGCGAGGTAGCTCGCCCAGCCAATAAAATTCATTTGCATCATATGAAGCAATTCATCGATTTCATGCCTATGGAAACCTCCATAATAATCAGGAAGGTCGTTTACATAACGCGGAGAAGGACCCAGCATAATGATGTGTTTAAAATATTCTGTATTGTGAATGGATGCAAGCATCCCAATCATACTGCTAACGGAGTGGCCAACAAATATAGCATCCTTTACATGCAGCGTATCCATAATTTCAATGACATCTTGCGCATAACCATGTAAACTACTATATTTTTCGGGTTCATAATAATCGATTTGTGATTCTCCAGAACCTACATAATCAAACAAGATGATGCGGTAATCATCTTCAAAGCTCGGGACGATGTAGCGCCACATATCTTGATCGCAGCCGAATCCATGAGCAAATACAATCGTTTGTTCACCTTTGCCTAAAAGATTTACGTTATT
Source organism: Paenibacillus sp. 2TAB26 (assembly GCF_052115145.1). NCBI lineage: Bacteria > Bacillati > Bacillota > Bacilli > Caryophanales > Paenibacillaceae > Paenibacillus > Paenibacillus sp. 2TAB26. Next base: position 202,311 of record NZ_JBFRGC010000008.1, on the reverse strand, counting down.
GCGTACTAGGAAATCAACGGTCATCGGAATTCCCCTCTCTAAGATGATTAGCAAGTAGATACTCTGATATGCCATAAGCTTATGATCATTATATCTGATTACAGTGACCAATGGATTATTAATCTAATTAATTAATATATTAGCAGTGGAAATGATAGGGCTTTCTTTTTATTATCTTAATTGTGTATAGTAAAAACGAAATGAATGGGACAAGGAGTGTAGGCATGAATCGTTTCGGACAAATGAATACATTGCGTAATCAAATTTTCCTTGGCTTCATGCTCGTTATGGTTATCGTGCTGGGGGCGGTCGGCTTTTTTACGTATGATCAAGTTTCGGTTCTGCTGCGCAACAATGCGGAAAAACATATTCAACAAACGGCTGTTCAAGCGACAGGCAAGCTGGATGTGCTGCTGCGGCAGATCGATACGTTTACGATGCAGGTAGCAACAAGCGCAACGATCCAGCGGTTGATGGCACAAGAGGTGCAAGGACGAAAGATCAGCTTTGAAGAACGTCAATCCCTTCAGCAGGAGATACGAAAGCAAGAAGCTTATGCAACGGGGATTCGCTCATTGGAGCTGTATACAACCGACTATCGGATGCTGTTCCCGCTTACGGATATAAGCTTGGACAACCGGGTATCTACGGGCTGGCTCAGCCTTGTGGACAAGGGAAGAGGCAGGTTAGTCTGGTTCGGGATGGACCCGAGGTACCCTGATTCCATCATTGCGATTCGCCATGTTCGGCTTATTGATCATTCCTTCTCGCATGCAGGGTATTTGATGGTGCAAATTGATAAAAAATATTTTGAGCTCACGGAATCGAATGGAAACGCTGACAATAGTTCCAGCGAAATGATGGGTTTATTCGATGCTGAAAATCAGACGATTACCTCCGATTTTTCGAAGGAAGTAGACGTCGAGAAGATGCTTAATCAAGGGGATGAGACGGTAGCGCTGGACGGAGAACGCTTCATGGCCATTGAGAAAAAATCGGAAATGACCGGCTGGAAAATTATTATTTTAACGCCAATAAAGTATGCTGCCGAAGGCATTTCGATTTTGCGTACCGTTATTATTGTTTCGATTTTAGTAGGCGGCATGTTATTTCTTATTTTAACTTTTATTTTATCAACGATGATTACTCGCCCGATATTGAATTTGATTAAAGTGATGCGCAATGCGAAGTTTGGGACCTTGAAGCCGATACCGGTTACGTCCAAAACGATGGAAATTAACGAGCTTAACAATACGTACAATCAGATGGTTGGCTCTTTGAATGAGCTTATTGATGTTGTTTATCAGAAGGAAATTGTTCAAAGCCGGACGGAGCTGAAGGCGCTGCAAGCGCAAATTAATCCGCACTTTTTGTTTAATACACTGGAAGCCTTTTATTGGGCGCTGGATGAGAAAGGCGAAGAGGAGCTGGCGGATGTTGTTATTGCGATGTCTGGTTTGTTCCGATATGTCATTTCACACGCGGATGAGGATGAATGGGTAACGATCGGTGATGAGCTTGAGCATGCGCAGCGGTATTTGAAAATAATGGATATGCGCATGATCGATAGGCTGACATGGAAGGTTGAATCAGATGAAAATTGCCGCAGCGTGCCGATTCCTAAGCTTCTTATTCAACCGCTCGTGGAAAATGCTATTCTGCACGGCGTTGAGCAGCGAATTGGGGCAGGCACCGTTGTTGTTCGGGTCGAGCCATCTGAGCGGACGGGTTATACTCGCATTGCTGTGACGGATAATGGACCAGGCATGGATGAGGAGAAAATTCGGGCGTTATACGCAGCAATGGACAAAGGTCAGCATCAAACTTCCTCCAAAGGAACTGGAGTTGGCATAAGCAATGTGGAGCGAAGATTGCTGCTTTATTATCATTTGGAAACCAAAGGCTTGGAAATAAAGAGCGAGATCGGCAGTGGCACAACCGTCGCCTTTGAGATACCGAATGAACATGGAAGGGGAATTCCAATTGAAAACCATACTGATCGTGGATGATGAACCGAGAACGAGGGAAGGCGTACGCAAAGTGCTTGAAGCATGGTCGGCTGGACAATATCGGATAGAGACCGCATCCAACGGGATAGAAGCGATGGAGTGGCTGAAGCATAACGAGGCGAATTTGCTAATCACCGATATACGCATGCCTGAAATCGGCGGGCTCGATTTAGTGGAGCGAATAAACGAGCAGCTGCCGCATCCTCCTGTTGTCATCATTATTTCGGGTCACCCTGAATTTGATTACGCGCAGAAGGCGCTGCAGTTTGGCGTGGTCGAATATCTGCTCAAGCCTTTGGATAAGACTAAACTTATTAAAGCGGTAGAGCTTGCTATGAAAAGAGAAGAAAGTAAACACCGGATTGAGCGCATGGAGAAGCTAATGGACCCGAAGCTGCTGGATATTGCGCAGGAAGAAGACCGCTATAGCCCGCAGGTGCAAGAAGCGATTCAGTATTTAAAAGACAATTTGCAGAAGCCGCTCACTATGCGCGATACAGCAGAGCATTTGCATATGAATGCTAGCTATCTCAGCGTGCTCTTTAAGGAGCAGACGGGGCTAACGTTTAGCGATTATTTGACGAGAAAAAGGGTGCAAAGAGCTAAGGAATTACTGTCTACAACAAGACTTGCGATTGCTGATATTGCTGAACAAGTCGGTTATCAAACGGCGAAGTATTTTGTGAAAGTATTTCGTTCGCTTGAAGGAACTAGCCCGGGTCAATACCGAAGAACGATCGCTCATTCCGAGGAGACAATCCAATAAAAGTAGTATTTTCCCCAATTCATGTACCCTTACGATGCTGACATCGTGTTGATAAAATGGATTTGTAAGATTCAAATCTATCACCAGCAGAAAAGGGGTTGTAAACGTGTTCAAAAAGAAATGGACGATTCTCCTATTGACTCTATGTCTTGCAGTTGTTGCAGCAGGCTGCGGTCAAAATTCGAACAATGGCGGTAAAGAGGATTCAAAGAATGGTGCAAATGGAAGCGGTTCCGAGAAAGTAACGGTTAACTTTATGCACTTATGGCCTGAGGGCGTATCGGCTGGACAAAACAAAATTGTGAATCAAATCATTTCTGAATATCAAAAAGAGAACCCTAACGTTACGATCAAACAAGAAGTACTAGATAACGAACAATATAAAAATAAGTTGAAAGTGCTTTCAGCATCAAACCAATTGCCGGATGTAGGCGTTACTTGGGCAGCAGGCTTCCTTCAACCGTATGTAGAGGGCAAGCTGTTCACACCGCTGGATGATTTGCTTAGCGGAAATCTTAATGGCAAATTCGTCAGCGGCACAACAGAGGCTTATGCTGTAGACGGTAAAACGTATGGTTTGCCGCTTGAATTCAATATTTCACCAGTATATTACAATAAAGCGCTTTTTGAGAAATACAAGCTGGAAGTGCCGCAAACCTACGAGCAATTTAAGCAAGTTGTGAAAACGCTCTCTGAAAACGGTGTCGCGCCAATCGCCCTTGGCAACAAGGATCGTTGGACTGGATCATTGTGGTACATGTACCTTGCAGACCGTTTTGCAGGACAAGAAGCATTGTCCAAAGCGATTAGCGGCTCAGGATCTTTCAAGGATGAAAACCTAGTAAAAGCGGCTAGTGAGGTTCAATCGCTAGTAGACAGCAACGCATTCGTAAAAGGCTTTAACGGCTTGTCCAACGAAGAAGCAAAATCAGAGTTTCTGAACAGCAAAGCGGCTATGTACATGATGGGTACGTGGGAGCTTCCTAACTTCACAACGAATGAAGATATTCCTAAAGAGTTCCGCGATAGCGTTGGTTTCTTCAAGTTCCCAACGGTTGAAGGCGGCAAAGGCGATATCAACAGCTGGGTAGGCGGACCAGGCGTTGGATTGTTCGTTTCAGAAAGCTCAAACGTCAAAGCAGAAGCGAAAGCTTTCGTAGAATATTTTGTGGAAAAATGGGGCGAGCAATCCGTTACTGGAGCAGGTGTTATTCCAGCAACGAAGGTGGATACTTCCAAGCTTGAGCTGCCTCAGCTATATGTAGATCTGTTCAATGAAATGAACAAAGCTAGCAGCATCACCTTGTTTGCAGATGTACAAATGCAAGCAAATGCCGCAGAAATGCACCTCAACCAAATTCAAGCGTTATTCGGCAAAGCAGTGACGCCAGAGAAATTCTCTGAAGAGCATGATGCGGCCATTTCCAAAGGAAACTGACAGCTTCTAGAATAGGGAGCAGGGAAGCCGTTTGCCCGGCAGAGGATGCCGGGTAAACGCTTACTGCTTGAGAATGAGAAAGGAGTCGGCTAATTTGGATAAGGTCATGTCGAACAAAAGAATAATTGCGCTGTATGTGCTGCCTTCCCTGCTTCTGATATTAGCTATTGTATATATTCCAATCGTTCTGACTGGCTATTATGGATTAAACCAGTGGAATGGCATTGGAGCGATGAAATTTATTGGTTTGGATAATTATCAAGCTCTAATTAAGGATAAAATGTTTTGGAACAGCGCTGGTCATTCGCTTATGTTAGCTGTTTTTTCAACACTTAGTCTCATTCTCTATTTAGTTATTGCTATGGTGTTGTCCGCCAAACTAAAAGGCGTCAATTTTTTTCGCAAAATATATTTGATTCCGATGCTGCTGTCGTCCGTAGCGATTGCACAGCTTTGGCTGAAAATTTATCATCCAACGAATGGGATTCTGAACAGCTTTCTCGAATCCATTGGGTTTGCAAATCCTCCCGCATGGCTGGCTGAGTCTTCACTGGTATTGTTTGCTCTATTCATTCCAATCCTCTGGCAGTATGCGGGCTTTTATATTTTAATTTATTATGCTGCGCTTAAGAACATCCCAGCTTCACTTGAGGAAGCGGCGAAGATTGACGGCGCGAACGCCTTTCAAATCGCTTACAAGATCAAGCTTCCGCTGGCGATGGAGGTCATTAAAGTAACGATCGTGCTGGCGATTGTTGGATCGCTTAAATACTTTGATCTGATCTACGTCATGACAGATGGTGGGCCAAACGGTTCCAGTGAAGTGATGGCATCGTACATGTATCACCAGGCTTTCCGGGCATATGACTTTGGTTATGGCAGTGCAATTGGTTTCTTCCTGCTTATCATTTGTCTCATCGTAACTTGGATAATCCGAAAATTGACTGCTACAAAAGATACGATTCAATATTCGTAAGGAGGGAAGCTTCATGATGCCCGGAACTGCAGGACAGCTGAGGAACGGAAACAAAAGCTCCGGCGCTTGGATAGCAAGCAAACTGGGTTATTCCGTACTATATATCGTGTTATCGGTCGTTGCCATATTGCAAATTTTCCCGCTCGTATGGCTGCTGTTTTTCTCGCTTAAAAACAATCAGGAAGTATTCAATCTTCCTCCGCTGTCACTGCCTATGAATCCTAGGTGGGAAAATTACGAGAAGGTATGGAGCGCTGGAAATATTGATGTTTATTTTTTCAACAGCGTATGGATTACAGTTGTTGCGACGGTGCTTACGATTGTGTTAGGCAGCCTAGTTACCTACGCGATAACAAGGTTGAAGTGGAAAGGCAGCTCTTTTGTACTCGGTCTATTCATGGTTGCGATGATGATTCCGGTGCATTCGACGCTCATTCCGTTGTTCAGCATTTTCAACAAAATACATCTTATTGATCATCCGTTGTCGCTTATTTTGTCTTATGTAGCGTTCAATATGCCGATCACGATTATGATCCTGCTTGGCTTCTATTATGCTTTGCCGCGTGAGGTAGAGGAAGCGGCGGTTATCGACGGCTGCTCCGTGAACAAAATATTTTTCCGAATCGTACTGCCGATGACAGGCTCTGTTATCGCAACGACAGGCATTATTAACATGATTTATAATTGGAATGAATTTATTTTCGTTAATACATTTATAAGCTCAGATGCCTATAAAACGCTGACGGTCGGCGTGCAAAACTTCATCGGCCAATATACGACGGACTGGGGCGCAATCGGCGCTACATTAATGATTAGTATATTGCCAATATTGATTGCATTCTTATTCTTAAGCGATCGTATCGTTGAAGGCATAGCAGCAGGCTCGGTCAAAGGCTAAAGCTGATGATGGGACGTCGTCCGCTTGGCAGTATCTGAACCGTACAAGAACCTCCAATCACAGCAGTGATTATGGAGGTTCTTTCGTTTATGCAAAGGATAAAAAAAGAAAGCTCTTAGGAACGATGCTCAGCTCCCAAAAGCTTTCTTGCTTCATTAATGATTGTCGTATATAAAATAATCAAAGTCTGCGTGCAGGCTGCGTCCCGATGTATCCTGACACTGCATGCCGACGAATGCGCCTGTGAAGAAGCCGCCGCCTTGAATGTAGTCATCCGATAGCTTGTAGCATTCGAAGTTTACAGGCAGACGAGTCCAGCTCTTGCCATCAAACGAATAAGAGTAGTAGTACAGTGTATTCTCTACGTCAACACGGACATGCACATAGGTAACGTCTTCTGGAATTGCTATTTCGTTTCCTTGAAGCGGCTCAGAGAACGAAAAATTATCGCATGCAACAAGCTGCAAAATTCTTCCCTTTTCCTCATTCCATGAGATTTGGCAGGATGTCCAGTTTTGCGTATTGTAGTAGTTCACAAGCCCAGCTGATTGTTGGAAGGACGTCGGTTGAAATGCGATTTTTGTTTCAGCTGTAAAGTTGAAATGCTGCCATCTCCTTGCGATAAATGACTGCGTAAATTTAGAAGTCAATGATTCTTTGCCGTATAGACGAAGATGTCCAGGGTTATCGGTCAAAGAAACAATTTGATCTCCTAAAGGGATGCGCAGGCTTTGGAAATGCAGATTTAGCGTGCTGCTATCGAAATCATCCTTAACTGGATAATCGCGTTCCCATTTCACTTCGGGAATGTTAGGTCCTTCAATGACAAGGGATGGCTGGTTGCCGCCAACGACATAAGGCCAATCATTGCGCCATTCGAGCCGCTGAATAGCTGTTTCTCTGCCAAGCGGGCAGTAACCACGCGGATCAAGCAGCGGCTGGCCTTCTCTAGAGAGAGGTCGTCCAACAAGATGCACTAAGAACCATTCGCCGGTATGCGTTTGAACGATAGAAGCATGGCCAGCCTTTTGCAATGGAATACGCGGTGCATGGAACGATGAGATTAACGGATTTTCCGGATGCACCTCATATGGTCCGGCAAGCTGTTTGGAGCGAGCGATGGTCGCCTGATGCTCATATTTGGTGCCGCCCTCAGCCGTAAGCAAGTAATAGTAGCCATTCATTTTATAAAGGTGAGGAGCTTCGGTCAGCTTAATCTCGGTTCCTTTGAAAATAATTTCAGGTTTACCGATTAGCTTCTGCTCACTCGCGCTGTATTCTTGTAGCAAAATACCATAGAAGTTGTGATGGCCGACCCGTTGATCCCACATCATGTTTACAAAATACTTTTTGCCGTCCTCGTCATGGAACAACGATGGATCGAAGCCGGAGCTATTCACATGAATGGGCTCGGACCATTCGCCATCAATCGTGTCGCAGGTAACCAAATAGTTGTGGCAGTCTTTCCATTGCCCTTCGGTCACTTTCACATCGGTATAGATCAGCCAAAATTTATTGTCGCTATAGGATAGTGCAGGAGCCCAAATACCGCCAGAATCAGGATTGCCCATCATGTTCAGCTGGCTGAGCCTGCTTAAAGGTCTTGCGGCAAGCCTCCAGTTTTTTAAATCCTTAGAGTGGTAAATGCCAACGCCGGGAAACCATTCGAAGGTTGAAACCGCAATATAGTAGTCTTCTCCTACACGGCAAATACAGGGGTCTGGATTAAAGCCAGGTAAAATCGGATTTTGGATGGCAGTCATATCTTTTCTCCTTTTTAGGAAATGAATTGTAATCTATACTATCTATATCATAGCAATGATTTTAACCCGTTCCCATATCCATACCATGTTGATATTTACCCAAATCAATCATATTTTTGGGCATGCAAATAAGGAAGGAGAAATGCGAGCTTATGCAAATGAAAATAGAGTCCGCTAGAAAGGAATTTATGCTGCCTGATATGGATTCCACCTTCCGTGTTTTTGCAGCACACTGGCGTACGGTTGATCCGGAATGGAAATACCCACTGCATAAGCATCCTCTATTTGAAGTGAATCTCGTATTATCGGGAACGCAGGAGATGAAGGTTAACGGACATACCTATAAGCAAGGTCCAGGTGATCTTATATTGCTCAATCCGGGGGACAATCATGAAAGCTCTGTCGCTAGTAATGATGAAATGACCTATTATTGCTTGCATTTTGACGTCGATGAGAGGTCTTTCCGTGAGCTTCTTATTCGCAATAGCCATTGTTTTCACGAAGCTGGCAGTGAGCTGGCAGTAGCAATCAAGCCAGCTTTGGATAAATTAATGGCATTAACCTCTGAAGAATCAGTGGTACGAGTAGAATCTCGCATGAATATTTTGTCTGCTTTATTTGAACTGTTTGCCGGATTAAGCGGTACGCTGTCTGAGCTTAACCGCGGCGATGAGGCTGGTGCACGGAAATCGGCTGCAGCAGCACAGATTGCGACTATGCTGGAGCGTACGGTTGAGGGTGCGGCAAGCAGAAGAGAGCAGGAGGACGAGATGGAGACGATAAAATTAATTGCGGATTCGGTGGGTTACAGCATGTCGTCGGTCAATCGCATGTTTACCCAGGTGTATGGCGTGTCTCCCCGTCAATATTTGTCCACTTTGATGCTGAAAAAAGCGAAGCTGCTGTTGATGAATCCCGAAGCAACGGTAGAGTCGATATCGGCGAGGCTTGGCTACCATAATATTGCGCACTTCAGCAGGCAGTTCAAACGTTGGACGGGAGAGTCGCCAAGCAGCTTCCGCAGCCGTTTCCATGAATAAGCAAAACGCTTCATCTTGAATGTGCAATATACTATAATTGGAAAGTGATCATTATATTATCTTATTTGGCGGTGGAAACTAGTGTCAGCTGAAATTACTTATGGAAGCAAAGAAGAAAGCGAGTACGTGAAAAGAAAACTGATCGAGTATAATCATGGGCATGTCCCCGACGAGTTGAAAAACAATTATGAGGAAATAAACCTGACGATAAAGGATGATGAAGGCAAAATCCTTGGCGGACTATTAAGCGTCTTTTGCTGGAATTGGATAGAGGTCGATATTTTGTGGGTAGATCAAGCTCTTAGAGGCACAGGTCTCGGCAGCCAGCTGCTATCCCAAATAGAGAAAATAGCTAAAGAGAAGAAATGCACCTTCATTAAGCTAAACACGTTTAGTTTTCAGGCGCCGGAATTTTATAAGAAAAACGGTTATAGAGAAGTGGCGGTTTTTGAAGACGCGCCCTTAGGCAGCAAACATTATTATTTTCGAAAAGATATTAGTCCGTTGACTTAAATTAGATGCGACTGCGGTTATTGCTTTGAAGTCGGCAGCAGAGCAGCAACAATTATTTCCATCCCATCGTTATAGGATATAAGAATGAATGGGAGTGATGAACATGAGAAATAAAGTACTATTACTAACACTTAGCTTCATCTGTTTGTTTATCGTAGTGAACGCTAATTTTGTCCATGCTTGCTCACCTATCCCATGGAACTTTGAAGAGGCTTATGAGTCGAAAGCTATGGTTTATGGCAAGGTGGCTGATATAAGTGAGGACGGAAGAAAAGTTACACTGGCTGTTACTTCATATGCTGGACCGGGCAAAGCGCCGCAGACGATTTATTTGCCAGAAACGATAGACAATAGAAGCAAATATCCAGCTGGAAATGCATGTCCTGATTTTTCTATGAAGTTCAAATCCGGTGAAGAATACGTCTTTTTCTTATCTGACATCCCTCCTAATCTTAAATTGCTATCCCCAAGCTGGATAACGGCATCTAAAGTAGAAAATGGGCAGGTCGAAGTTGGATATCCTAATGGTGAAACAGACTCCTCGCAAGATCGGTTGAAGGAATTTGCAGATTCAAAGAATTACGAGATACAGTCGCCACATAGCACATCTCCTATTTGGGGAAAAAGCGATAAGTTATTAGTGCCGTCCATGATCGTAGTCGGCTTGCGCATCATGTTAGGACGTATTTAATGTTGTGAAATACGAATGAACAACAGCTAAATCCTAGTTATAATAGGGGAACGATTCTCCCTATAGAAAGGGGAATAGCGCCTTGGAATTAACGTACTTAAAAACATTTCGCGAAGTAGCAAAGTGGGGGAGCTTCACACGAGCTGCTGAAACTCTGGGTTATGCGCAGTCGAGTATTACGACACAAATTCAGAAGCTTGAAGAATCGTATGGGGCAGTTCTAGTGGAGCGATTTGGGAGGAAAATGAGGCTAACGATGGCCGGGGAAACGCTATTGCAATATGCCGACGATATCGTTAGGCTGCATGAGGAGTCAAAAGAAGTTCTCTCCACACAGTCGAAGGGCACGCTGACCATTGGTACGATTGAGACATTGGCTGCTTTTTTCCTCCCCCCGCATCTTCAGGCTTATCGTATAAGCTACCCACAGGTTAACATTGTCATTCAGCCGGGAAATGAACCGGTAATTATCGAGAGTGTAAAAGAGGGAGCTTTAGATGTCGGGATCATCTTAGATCCGCCGTTTACTGATCCTGAGCTTCACAGCTGTATTTTGAGGGAAGAGGAGCTTGTCATCATTGCAAGTCCCGATCATCGCTTCGGAAGCTTTGATAAGGTGCAGGTTGAAGATTTGGAGAACGAATCGATGATTTTAACAGAGAATGGCTGCACCTACCGGGCTATGCTGCTCAAGGTACTCAAACATAACCATGTGAATTATACATTATCGTATGAGTTTGGCAATTTAGAAGCGATTAAGCAGTGTGTGATGTACGGTCTTGGAATTGCTTTATTGCCGCGTATTGTCGTTGCTGATGCGGTTCAGAAAGGCGAGTTGATTGCTGTTCCTTTTGCGCACCCCGATTGTAAGTTCTATACACAGCTCATCTATGCCAAGAAGAAATGGAAATCCAAAGCGTTTACGGGGTTCTTAGAGCTTGTTGGTGGGGTTAATCATCAAAATTAATAAAGTGTACTATAGATTTCTATCGATAACTCCATTGTTTAAGGCTGTGCTACATTGTATTTAAGAAATCGAACGGCTTAAATATAACAGCCCAAATGGAGGCAGCGGAAATGGAAAACGAATCTTATGTATCGCTTGTTCTTGAAACACCAGCAGCTTCACCGGAGGATACCCATCGTCATTATATGAACAAACTGGCTGTAGAAACAGATGTTTCTGACGTATGTCATGATATGAAGCGGGGCGTTAATGACTTTCTGCTCATCGATGTTCGCAGCGCAAAAGCTTATGAAGAGTGCCATGTTCCTGGTGCGATTAACCTGCCGTCCAATATGATTAATGAGGAGAGGACTTCATCCTTCTCAAAGGAACAAGTCATTGTTGTATACTGCTGGGGGCCGGCATGCAATGGAGCTGCCAAAGGTGCCGCTCGTTTATCTGGGCTTGGCTTTAAGGTAAAGGAGATGCTTGGCGGCATGGAATATTGGCGTAAGGAAGGAAATGAGGTAAATGGCTTGTTAGATGGGTCTGCCCCTTTAATCGGGTAATGAACAAGCCGCGGCTCTCAGGAGTACTAAAACCTGATAACAAATCATTATAGTTAAACTTTATCGGATATGGAAATATGCAAATGGTAAAATGAAGCTATGTTAATAATGAGAGGGTTTTAGAGATGGAAAAAGAACTAACTTCCTTATTTGATCAGTATCATGAGCAGCATCATTTTTCAGGTGCAGGATTAGTGAACAAAGGCGGCAAGGTCATATTCGCCCGAGCATACGGCTTTGCACATAGAGGATTTAAAGTGACAAACCAGATGAATACGATGTTCGATACAGCTTCGATTACCAAATTGTTTACTGCAGTTGCGATACTTCAGCTTGTTGAGCAAGGCAAAATAAAGCTGGAAGACCGAATTACAGCGATCATCGACCTCACTGGCACCAAAATACCAAGCGACGTTACGATCACTCATTTACTTACGCATACGTCAGGTATTGCTGATGATGCAGATGAAGAAATGGGAGAGAGCTACGAGGATTTGTTCATAAACAAGCCCAATTACTCGATAAGAGATTGTGCTGATTTTATTCCTCAGTTTGCGTATAAGGAACCCAAATTCAAGGCGGGAACTAACGTCAGCTATAATAACTGTGCATTTGTGCTGCTAGGCCTCGCGATTGAGAAAGCAACCAATGGAAACTATCGAAGCTATGTAGATGAACATATATTTCGTGCTTGTGGGATGCAGAATACAGCATTTAGCTCAAAAGATGAGGGAGATGCTCCTATTGCTGAAGGCTACGCCGCCATTTATGACGAACAAAATATAGTCGCGTGGCGTAAAAACATATATTCCTATCCGCCAATGGGTACTTCTGATGGAGGTGCATTTACTACTGTCAGCGACCTTGACTTGTTCATGCGTGCACTCATTAATGGAAGGTTGTTATCCGAGGAGATGACGACCGAGATCATGAAGCCTCATTCTGCCATCGAACAAAAGTATGAATGGGGCAAAATCGTAAACGGATATGGCTTTCATTTTCTCTACAATAATGATGGCAAACTAATTCGAATGTATAAAGAGGGTTCAAATGCAGGTGTAGCTGCTATGTTTGCCTATTACCCGGAGATGGATTCTACCAGTATTATACTGGCAAATCAAACCTGCAACGTATGGGAGCTACATTTCAAAGCAGAGCAGCTGTTGCTGGCTGAAGGTAATTAAATCGGTGCATATGGTCTGCTGTAATTAAAGAAGAGGACTGTTGTAGCTGCCTAAACGGCAAGCTCCAACGGTCCTCTTCTTTAATTATATTATTCTGTCACAATTCCGTAGATGAGTACGGGTGGTGTTACGCTGCTGCCGATGCGGATGTTTTCGTAAATGATATTAAGCACATCATCAACATTCTCACGGTTGGAATGAATCGTAACGAGGGATTCACCTGTTTTAACCGCATCGCCGATTTTTTTATTCAGCATGAGGCCAACAGCCAAATCAATTTCCGATTCCTTCGTCGCACGTCCAGCTCCAAGCAGCATCGCTGCAGTTCCGATCTCATCGGCAATTATTTCAGTGACCACGCCGTCTGCTTTGGCAGGCACTTCAATCAGATAAGGCGCTTGCGGCAATTTCTCAGGATGATCTACAACCGAAGGATCGCCGCCTTGATTAGCGATAAACGATTTGAATTTTTCGAGTGCTTTGCCGTTGCGAATAACTTCCTTCAGCATTTCCTCGGCTTCTTCTAGAGAACTAGCTTTATTCGCAAGAAACACCATTTGGCTGCCTAGTGCAAGGCAAAGCTCTTCCAAATCTTTAGGTCCTTTTCCTTGAAGTGTATCGATTGCTTCTTTCACTTCAAGCGCGTTGCCGATTGCGAGTCCAAGCGGCTGGCTCATATCTGAGATGACGGCCATCGTCTTACGGCCAACGTTATTGCCGATGCTTACCATAGCATGTGCAAGCTCTTTGGCATCTTCAACAGTTTTCATAAACGCACCAGCGCCTGTTTTCACATCCAGCACGATAGCATCTGAACCTGCAGCAATCTTCTTGCTCATAATCGAGCTGGCAATGAGTGGAATAGAATCAACTGTTGCTGTAACATCACGCAAAGCATATAGCTTCTTATCAGCTGGCGTCAAATTGCCGGATTGTCCGATAACCGCAATTTTATCCTTGTTCACGAGGTTCACAAATTCATCCTTGCCGATTTCCACATGGAATCCTGCAATGGCTTCCAGCTTGTCGATTGTACCGCCAGTATGTCCAAGACCGCGGCCTGACATTTTGGCAACCGGGATATCCAGTGCAGCAACAAGTGGAGCAAGTACAAGCGTAGTTGTATCGCCAACACCGCCAGTGGAGTGCTTATCTACCTTCACGCCTTCAATTGCCGACAGATCAATCGTATCGCCGGAATTCACGATCGCCATCGTTAAGTCAGCGCGTTCGCGCTCTGTCATATCCTTGAAGAAGATAGCCATAGCCAAGGCGCTAACCTGATAGTCAGGAATTTCATCCTTCGTATAGCCTTCAATAATAAAGTTGATTTCCTCTGTTGTAAGCTCTCCGCCGTCACGTTTTTTCTCAATTAGGTCAACCATTCTCATGTTGTTGTCTCCTCGCTGTTCATTGATTATTTAATATCAAATTATAGTGAAATTACGGTTTCAAGAGCAACTTCCATCATATCGTTAAAGGTGCTTTGACGCTCTGCCGAAGTCGTTTCTTCGCCAGTTAGAAGATGGTCGCTTACTGTTAGAATCGTGAGTGCGTTAACGCCGTATTTAGCTGCAAGAGTATAAAGTGCTGTCGTTTCCATTTCTACACCTAGAACGCCGTGATCCATCAGTCTTTGAACAATTGTTTTATCATCGCGGTAGAAAGTATCCGAGCAGAAAATATTGCCGACATGCAATTTTAGCCCTTTTTCAATACCGCGCTCATAGGCCGCCTTTAACAAGGAGAAGCTGCCGATGGGCGAGAAATCATATCCGCCAAAAACATGGCGATTAACGCTGGAATCTGTACAAGCGGCTTGCGCCAAAATAACTTCACGAACATGCACGCTTTCCTGCATAGCGCCGCAAGTGCCTACACGAACTAGATTTTTAACGCCATAGTCCTTAATCAATTCATTCACATAAATACTGATTGAAGGGACGCCCATTCCAGTTCCCTGCACGGATATGCGATTTCCTTTATAAGTACCTGTAAAACCTAGCATGCCCCTAACTTCGTTATAGCAGATTACATCCTCCAAATAAGTATCCGCAATATATTGGGCTCTTAGCGGATCTCCCGGCAATAAAATGGTTTCTGCAATTTGGCCTTGTTCGGCTGCAATATGAACGCTCATCAACATTCTCCTCTAAAATCGTTATTTTAATTGTCCCAAAAAGCTTTTGCCATGCTCTGGCATCTTTACTCCGAAGTTTTCAGCAATGGTTGCCCCAATATCTGCAAAGGTTTCGCTTATCGGCAGAGCTTGACCAGCTTGTTGAAAACGCGGCGAGTATGCGAGTAGAGGCACATATTCACGAGTATGATCCGTACCATGATAAGTCGGGTCATTGCCGTGATCGGCTGTAATGATCAGTAAATCCTGATCCGTTAATTTGGCGAAAACCTCTGGCAAACGAGCATCATATTCTTCCAATGCTTGTCCATAGCCCTTTGGATCGCGGCGATGCCCGAATAGCGCATCAAAATCAACGAGGTTCAAGAAGCTGATTCCCGTAAACGATTCGTCAAGGGTCGCGATAAATTGATCCATGCCGTCTGCATTGGACACTGTACGCACCGTTTTCGTAACACCTTCACCATCGTATATATCGGATATTTTACCAAGAGCGATGACATCAAATCCACCATCTTTTAGCTCATTCATTACTGTTCTATTAAATGGCTTCAACGCATAGTCATGGCGATTGGATGTTCTTTTGAAATGGCCTGGCTCGCCAACAAAAGGACGTGCGATAATTCTCCCCAGCATGTAGGGATCTTCCAGTGTGATTTCTCGGCAAAATTCACAAATTTCATAAAGCTCGGACAGTGGAACAACCTCTTCATGAGCAGCAATTTGCAGCACGGAATCAGCAGAAGTGTATACAATCAGCGCGCCCGTCTGCATATGCTCTTCACCAAGCTCGTCGATAATCTCAGTGCCGCTTGCAGGTTTGTTCCCAATGACCTTGCGACCGGTATGAGCTTCAATGCGAGCAATCAATTCCTGCGGGAATCCATCTGCGAAGACACGAAATGGTACTGCAATATGAAGTCCCATGATCTCCCAGTGGCCCGTCATTGTATCTTTGCCATTGGATGCTTCTTGCATTTTTGTATAATAAGCAAGCGGCTGGTCTGCGACCTTCACTCCAGCAATTTCCTTAATGTTGGATAGTCCGAGCTTAGCCATATTAGGCATCTCCAGACCTCCGCATTCCCGTGCGATATGACCGAGTGTATCGACATCAACGTCCCCGAAGCTTGCTGCATCCGGCGACTCGCCGATACCTACAGAGTCCATGACAACAAGGTGAATTCTTTGAAACTTGTTCATTGGTTTTAGGCTCCTTGTTATTTAATAAACAGTCCGGCAATAATGGCAGACAAGACGCTAACTAAAGTAGCCCCGTACAACAATTTTAACCCAAATCGAGCCACGACGTTACCTTGTTTTTCATGCAGGCCTTTCACAGCGCCGGCAATGATGCCGATCGATGAGAAGTTGGCGAATGAAACTAAAAATACAGAGACAATGCCGACAGCGCGAGCGGACAAATTAGGATATTTTTCTAGCTCAAGCATAGCGACAAACTCGTTGGATACCATTTTTGTAGCCATAATGCTTCCTGCGTCGACTGCGTCTTTCCATGGAACACCCATGATAAAAGCGAAGGGAGCAAAAATATATCCTAACAGTTCTTGGAACGAGATGCCAATGATACCGCTGAAAAGTCCATTTACGAGCGCGATCATGGCGATAAAACCGATAAGCATAGCTGCGACGATGATAGCAACCTTGAAGCCATCTAATATATATTCGCCCAACACTTCAAAGAAGGATTGTTTTTCTTCTTCTTGCACCTGCAAAATATCATCTTCCGGCTCAACCTTATAAGGGTTAAGAATGGAAGCGATGATGAATCCGCCAAACAGATTCAGCACAAGCGCCGTTACTACATATTTTGGATCGAGTATTTGCATGTACGAGCCGACAATCGACATCGACACCGTAGACATCGCCGAAGCACACAATGTATACAACCGATGTTTAGGCAGCAACCCGATTTGTTTTTTAACGGAAATGAAAACCTCTGATTGTCCCAAAATTGCTGAAGCTACCRCATTATAGGACTCCAATTTGCCCATGCCATTTATTTTGCTCAAGACAAGACCGATATATTTGACGATAAACGGCAAAACCTTGATGTATTGCAATATACCAATCAGCGCGGAAATAAACACGATTGGCAGCAATACACTCAAGAAGAAAGAAAACTGTCCTTCATTCAATAAGCCGCCAAATACGAATTCAATCCCCGTATGGGCATAGCCAAGCAATTTCTCAAACATACTGGAGAAGCCTTTAATTAAGACAGCACCAGCAACGGTATTTAATAGAACGAAGGCTAAGATCACCTGCAGGACGACCATGATAATGAGCGGTTTATAGCGAATGTTCTTTTTGTTATTGCTCGCGATGTAAGAAAGCCCAAGAACAACAAGCAAACCTAATATAGCGATTAAAAATTTCATGGTTCATTCTCCTAGTTAGTTAATATTGTGCGAGTTTAGAATTACTATGAAGCGCTTACAATAGATTCACAGATTACTATTTCATATCGGAGGCTTGAAAAGCACCTGGCAGCAGCTGTGCCATGGTCCATTCTTCTGTATGCCCATGGAGATTTGTTAAATAGATTTTTGTATTCTCATCACAAAACTCAGCCAATACCTGTCGACAAGCGCCGCATGGAGATACAGGACCTTCGGTATCTGCCACTACTGCAATAGCTTCAATGATGCGTTCACCTTCGGATACCGCTTTGAAAATAGCCGTTCGCTCAGCGCAATTCGTTAATCCAAACGATGCATTCTCAATATTACAGCCTCGGTAAATGCGTTTGCTGCCTGTTAGTAGAGCGGCACCAACTGCAAAATGCGAGTAGGGGATATGAGCATGCTGACGGGCTTCAATCGCTTCTTTAATTAACTGTTCCTTCATCCTACAATCCTCCTGTAAAGGCTGCTCCAAATTGGAGCAGCACCATCATATCTATTTAGTAAGAAGAGGTCGATTGCTCGCCTTCCATAATCTTCACGCCTGAGCTGGCACCGATTCTTGATGCGCCTGCTGCAATCATTTTTTCCATATCTTCAAGACTGCGAATGCCGCCGGAAGCTTTAACGCCGAGCTTGTCCCCAACGGTTTTGCGCATAAGCGCTACGTCTTCAGCAGTTGCTCCGCCAGTTGAAAAACCTGTCGATGTTTTCACGAAATCCGCACCCGCACGATCAGACAACTGACTAGCGCGTACTTTTTCATCGTCTGTAAGCAGCGATGCTTCGATAATTACTTTCACAATAGCTTTACCAGCAGCGGCTTCAACAACGGCTTGAATATCTTTTTGTACAAAGTCGTCGTCGCCATCTTTGAGTGCACCAATGTTAATGACCATATCAACCTCAGTCGCTCCATTTGCAATAGCATTCTTAGCTTCAAAGGCCTTTGTCTCCGTAGTAGAAGCCCCTAATGGAAATCCGATTACTGTACAAACCTTAACGGTGCTGCCTGCCAATTGCTCAGCAGCGTAAGCTACCCAAGTTGGATTGACGCAAACGGAAGCAAAACTATATTTTCTCGCTTCTGCCGTTAATTTTGTAATCTCAGACTTTGTGGCATCTGCACGCAAAAGCGTATGATCAATCATTCCAGACAAATTTAACATAGCCAGTTCACCTTCCCCTTATACGAATGCTTAATTTCACGCTTATAATAACACGACTTTGAACATATGTAAAATCATAAATGAACAAATGTTCAATCCTAATGTTGGATAATGTAGATTATAAGGAAAAATTCATGAGTTGTACTTACAATGAGCTGATACCCGAGCTTAGAGGTGTATGTTCCGCAACATTCTTTCAGAAAAAAACGTTTTACATTTGGAATGGGAAAATGTAGTGTGTCATCTTTTTGAGATTTGTATACATTAAAGGATTTGTTTTTTTCATCTTATAAAAAGGAGATAAAACAATGTCTGACTTAAAACCATTTGATGCTAATATCATGAAACTAGGCAGCACAAATACACAAGAAGCGTTTCATGCGATACATAATTTGAAAAAACAAGGGACAAGTGTAATTCCAGCTTTAATCGAACAACTGCATGTAACGGATGTATCTGTACGTACTATGATCGTTGTTGTACTAGGTGAGTTTAGCGAAGCAGCATCAGAATCTGCTGCTCAGGTTGCTGCCTTGTTGAAGGAGGACAATGAACAGCTCAGAATGGCCTCTGCATTAACTTTAACGAGAATAGGCAGCCATAGCGTCCCTTATTTACTGCAAATACTCGCTTCCACAAATGATAAAGCTTGTTTTTGGGCAGCATGGGCATTGTCTTTCATTGATCCCGCTCACATTAATGATGAATCTATTGAACGGTTAAAGCATACCCGAGAAAATCCTGATAGTCCGATTGAAGTTTTTGCAGCGGAAGAGGCATTAGGGAAAATATTAGCCAATCGGCTTCAAAAGTAGAACGAAAAAGCCTTGCGAGGCAATCTCGCAAGGCTTTTGATACCTTTTCACCCGAAAATGCATAAAATGGATAACAATAGGAGTGTTTGGATGAATAATCGTTTTAAGGCGAGAATATCTTTTTTTACGTATATAGCGCTTCTGTTTACGTTGGATAACTATTATTCATTTATGATCTTTAATTTATTTCTTGCTTTTGCAGCACTGGAGCTGTCTTTTTTGCTGCCTTTATTTAAGTCGCATAAGAAAAGAAATATGCTGGTTAGTTTTGTTTTCTTTATCGTTTTCATCCTGCTCTCGCCAAATGTGTTCTACGTTGTAACCGATCTGATTCATCTCAATTTCTTTTCGTTTAATTATATGGAGGGGCTTCACGTTAATGAGTGGTGGAACTTCTTTGTGTTAATCAGCGGGGTTTTCATAGCTCTATTTTTTTACATTTTAATGATCAAAGAGATTCAACAGCTTCTTATAAATACGAAATGGAATAAACTGATTTTATTAGTGTTTATGCTGCTCGGCGGTCTAGGGATATATATAGGAAGATTTTTACGCTTTCATTCTATTCATTTGTTTACGGAGCCTTTGTCTTTATTGAAACAAGTGCTAGATTCATTAAACGGAAATTCATTGCTGTTCATCCTATGGATGAGCGTTTTACAATTTATCGTTTATTGGTTTTTTGTAGATTCAAAAGGGAATGAAGCTTGATGGAGGGAACACCTTACTTATAGAAATTTAATAAAAACCTCCTGTTAATTGAGCTGATTCAGCTGCTTTAACGGGAGGTTTTCCTATTGTGCTATCTTTTCGTCTTATAGTTACGGCTGCCGTATTACCCTCCGTTGTGAAACTTTCCTCACTATTTTTTTAAATACCATATAGCAGAATGATACGGCAGGCGCTGGGTCGCTTAAGCTCCAGATGGCAGGCGCTCTTTTGACAAAATGGGATTTAACGATTGGCAGGACGCTTAACTGTTTGGTTCGGACATAATCGCGCGATGAAATAAGATCTTCAAACAAAAAGCAGAAGGCGATCCCTGTATCACTTGTAATCGCATAGCTTCCAATCGGCTTGCCTACAAGCTCGTTGTAAGCGAGCAGTGGGAAGTTAACGCCACATTTTTGAAGGAGGGGGTCCAGTGTAGTCGTTCTTGCATTAATCTCCAGCAAATAATACTTGCCGGTTACCGCATCCTTCTTGAATTCAATTTCGGCGAAGCCCTTATAGCCAATCGCTTCTAGAAAGGGGGCACCGATGTGGTAAAGCTCCTCTATGTACTTTTGCTTTGTGAAGGAGGATGCACCAAAGTTAATTGGGAATTGCCGTAGTTTTTGACAGGCATCCAGTGAGTTACCTTTGAACTTTGATCCAAGTAAGCATCAAATGTGTAGACATGATCATCGAAGCCGGGAATAATTCTTTGCACGATAACCTGAAGTTTTGCTTGCCTCGATTTCTCGATTGCAGCTCTCATTTCCTCCAAGTTATGGCATGTGAATATTTTGGCTCGAAAAAAGTCCACGAAAGCTGGAGAGTCCGTGGGTTTCACGATACATGGAAAGCCGATCTCAGCAACGACTCGTTCTTCAAATCGTTCCTCAACTGGGCTGATCGATTCTGGCACTAATACACCGTGTTTTGTTGTAAGGGTATGGAGATACTCCTTATCCATAATATTGCTCCAAAAGCCTTGTACGTTCATATTAATATGGTAGTACTTTTTGAGCTCGTCCAAATAAGAATCAACGAACTCCACATAAGGGTCGACGCTCGGAAAAAGGACAGGCTTCTTGTCCTGCTTTTTGGCGTAGTCGATTAAATAGTGCAGAAGCTCCTCTTTCTGCTGTTTATAATGAGGAACAATAATTTGCTCGCTTAAGTATTTGGATTTGGCGCCATATGTATTTTGCTTGGAATAATCCATTGCTACTGTATAGATCCCCTTGGAACCGAGGCCTCTTATGATGCTTAAACCTGTGTAAAAGTTTGATCCAAGTATGACAGCTTTATTTTCCACCAAACAACACTCGCTTCCTTAGTCATATGAAATAGTTATGTCATTCGCGTTGTTTTCAATATCTCCTAAATATTGCTAAATATATCATGAGGGTATTTCATTATCAAACACATTTTAATGGATATAGCCATTGTCTGCTCTACTGTATTAGAATAGTTATGCAGGGAATTATTGCAAGCTTAAGTATCTTGTAAGAGGAGAATGGCCATGACACGTGTTCAAGCCGTAATTACTAATCCCTTTTTCGATAAGCCTTTATGGCTTCCAAAAGCAGAGAGCCGAGAAACTGCATATTTATCAAAAAATTCAAGCGCAGAGGATGTTGTTATTTTTCTGACAGTGCTATGTGGCATGAATGATATTGATATAAATAAAGAACCTAATAAAGTGGTAAAAGAACTCATTAATACAGATGAAATTGTACTGAGCGGCGGGATTGCTTTTGAGAGTCATAGCCATGTGATACTTCCCAGTTGTTGCTGTGGATTGGAGCAATGGAAGGAGGTCCTTGACGCGGTCATAAATAAGAAAAGTGCCTGGCTAGGACATGATCCCTTTCCATCTATCGAATACTTGGATCAATCAGTAAGGATTTGGTCGGATGATTACTATGGAGTGATGAATGTTAAACCACCAACAGAACAAGAGAAGCAGAAAATGTTTTTTATTGAATATAACGATATTGAATTGATTGAACAACTGGAGAGTATTGAAGCTGATCTATTGGATTTCTTTAAATACGCATTGGTCAAACAATTATCGATGGTCAATGCTGAGCTATTGGACAAGCTTTTCTTGAAATATTGTGAGTGGCTTAGCTTGGAAATAAAATAGCCACCAATCAAATAGGGAGGAAAAAGATGAGAAAATGGATAGCGTATTTGCTAGTCGCAATTGCAGTCTGCGGGTTAATCATTGGCATTAATAAACCATTTGAAAAAGGCGATTATATTCTAGAGAAACAACTTAACAGCAATGACGCTCCAACCCTATTTGTTGTCTATAACATTTCCAAAAAAGAGGCTAAATCCAAATCGCTTTCTGATTTTTTGAATAACGAAAATCATAACGATGTGATGATTATTCGCGTTGATGATAGAGAGCTTTATAATGACCTGAGGATCGGCGAAAGAGTAACGATCAAAACAAAGGGTTACACGATGTTGTCATCCCCACCTCAAGCGGTAGCGGATGAGATTATTAGGCATTCTTGAGCTGCTCTAACGCCGCTTCAATAGGTTTGTCTAGTCGTGTATTCTCCTTGATGTCACTCCAATAAACGATCAGAACGTTTCCTTCCTGATATAATCTCGTAAACGATTTGGAATCGGCATTCTCTGTTTGTTTATTGAGTTCTTCAGCCCCATTAATACGATCTTTTTCAGATTGAAAGATATAAAAATACAAAAACTCAGGTTCATTTTCTTTCTTATCTAGTGGCATTCCTACGGAATAGACCTCGGGAATAACATCGTTTAATTTCGGTGGGTAACCTGTTATCCCATAGGATATTAGCTCTAACTTCTGTGCTTCAATCGCTTTAGTTACATCCTCTAAAATAAACTTATTTTCCTTGCTATTTGTATCTTTGGAGCATCCGCCTAAGATGATGATGCATAATAAAATGAAAAATACTGGTTTTATTTTCGACATTACCGATAGTACACCCCCAACATAATAATAATGCTGCCTTGCGACATCTACTTGTAATCATATAGACTCCTTAATAATTGTTAAGGTTGCATAATTTGGATGGATTAGCCATTTGGAAAGAGTTGAAGTCTAACGAATCGTAAAGAGCTTATTTTGCGGAAAAGTGATGTTTAAAGATGCTAACGAATCACAGCAACGCTATTAGGTACTTTTGATCACGAAAAGGGACCAATTGAAGGAAATAAGGTTGCTGGTGTTCGTTATATTTTTTAAAGGTGAAAATGTAGGCGGATAACGTGTATCAGATTCGTTACAGATAATGATGGTACCTTTGGTACCGCTTGTATCTCTGTTACCTCAGGTACCTTTGGAACTGCTGGTATTTTTGATACCTCTAGTACCTCTAGTACCTCTAGTACCTCTAGTACTGCTGATACTGCTGGTTTCGCTGGTACCGCTGGTATCTTTGGCACTTCAGGTACCTCTGGAACTGCTGGAAGTGTTGGTACTGCTGGTATCCCTGGCACCTCAGGTATCTCTGTAACCGCTGGTATCTCAGGCACCTGAGGTACCTCAGGTACCTTTGGAACTGCTGGTACTTGCTGTCACCTCCGGGGTACTCATGATACTTCTGGTGGACAGTTCGACGTGTTACTTTACCTTTTCGCATACAAATGCAGATGCATCGCTATACACAAACTAAAATGCATATTGGCTGCTAGAAGGCTGCGCCTTTCGGATATGCTCTCCGTATTTCGGAATGCTCACCGTAAACTGCGGTCTTGTGCTATATTTTGAGAGAGTAACGATGATAGTTCCAAACCATACATATAAGGAGGCAATCCGATGATGAGCGTGCATAGCAACAACAATAATGTAAGCGGTTTCGTTAGAGCGGAAGGTAAAAAGTTGCTTAATGGAGACGGCAAAGAAATTGTGCTGAGAGGCGTTGGGTTCGGAAGCTGGCTGCTGCCGGAAGGCTATATGTGGAAGTTTCCGCAAGGCGGAGACCGTCCGCGCAAAATCGAGGCGATGGTCAAGGAATTAATCGGCGAAGAGAAAGCAGCACAGTTCTGGGATAGTTATGTGGAGCGTTATGTGGATGAGATTGATGTCCGCGAAGTAGCGAAGCAGGGCTTTAATTCCGTGAGGTTTCCAATCAATGCCCGCGGAATTCTAGAACAAGGCGAAGAGATCATTTTTAATGAAAAAAGGCTTGCACGAATTCATGAAGTGATTGAATGGTGCAGAAAGTATAAGCTGTATGTCATTTTGGATTTGCACGGGGCGCCAGGCGGGCAGACGGGAGCCAACATTGATGATTCGGAAAATGATTTGCCGGAGCTGTTTACGGATCGCCGCAACCAAGAGCTGACGATCGCGATTTGGCGAATGTTCGCAGAGCGCTATAAAGACGATTGGATTATTGCCGGATATGACCTCTTTAATGAACCTCTTCCGGATTGGTTTAACCAATATAACGACCTTGTAGAGCCGCTGCACAAGGAAATTACAGCAGCGATCCGTGAAGTGGACAAGCGTCATATGATCATTATTGAAGGGGTGCATTGGTCAACGGACTGGAGTGTATTCACAGAGAAATTTGATGATAATTTAATGCTGCAATTCCATAAGTATTGGAACAACCCCGATACGGAAAGTATTCAGAAATATATAGATAAGCGTGAGGAGTGGAATGTGCCGATCTTCATGGGTGAAGGCGGTGAAAATAACGCACAGTGGTACAGCGGAGCATTCCAAATGTTCGAGGATCATCAGATTTCGTGGAATTTCTGGACGTGGAAAAAGATGAACACATCAAATTCTCCATACTCTATTCGGATGCCGGAAGGCTGGAATCTGCTGACGGCTTATTTGGAGGGCGGCGCTAAACCGGATGAAGCAACGGCGGAAGCGATCTTAAATGAATATCTCGATAATCTGAAAGTGGACAACTGTGATGCGTTCCCAGGCATATCCCGTGCGCTGCTGCGTCACCTTCCGCTCCAGATTCCTGCTGAATTTTATGGACAAGGTGAGGGTGCCGGCTTTGGCATCGTGAACAAGAAAACGAACAAGACAGGACTGCGTGTAAGTGACGGCGTGCCAATGAGGATGATTACGGGCAAGACCGAGATGCCAAGCTATCATTCAGAGGGCGGCAAGGTTTGGGCAGAGGATAATACGCTTTGTGTTGAGCTGCATCAAGGAGATTGGCTCGCGTATGATGCTTTGTGCGTCGAAGCAAAGTCATTTGAGCTGCATGCAGGGCTGCTAGCCGCTGCGGGTCAAGCGACATTATCCATTGAACTAGGAGGCCAAGAGCCGGTGAGCTGTGAGGTAAACGGTGAGGATTGGACGGAGAGCCTGCTTCTAAAGGACATCCATCTACCAGCTGGAGCAGTTCGTGTCATCATCCGTATTTTAAGCGGCAGTGTGGATTTGGATTGGATTGAATTTTCGTTTGCTAAATAGAATGAAAAACTAAAATGTGATGCGAGGCAGGTTCTGCCAGCATCACATTTTTTTGTGCGCAAAAAACGGTAGATGCACCCAAAACCGAAAAATGGTCACCTGAATACGAAATCTAAAGCCTTACGAGACAGGAGCCAACAATCTACAATTAAAGTATAAGAGATGCAAGGGCTTACATCAGATTTTCAACAGCATGGGGGTAATTATTTTGAAAACACAGCTAGGTTCAGCGCCTGCTTCCTTGCCTGCTGCGGACGCAAAGGCAGCAAGAAGCAAATGGTTCAAAAAGTTGTACAGCCAACGGCACATTCAAATTATGGCGTTACTAGGCGTGCTATGGATGATTATATTCAACTACGTTCCTATGTATGGCGTTATTATCGCCTTTAAAGAATTCAACATTGTTAAATCCATAAGCGAGGCGCCTTGGGTTGGCTTTATGCACTTTAAGGAGTTTTTCCAGGATGAGAGCTTTGTTGATGTCATGAAAAATACACTCGGCATCAGTCTTATCAAACTTGCAATCGGATTTCCACTACCTATTATTTTTGCATTATTTCTAAACGAGGTTCGTTCGGTCGGCTTCAAAAAAGCGATTCAGACCATTTCGTATTTGCCTCACTTTTTGTCATGGGTTATTCTCGGCGGTATTCTTGCCACTTGGCTTTCGGATGTTGGGATTATTAACAACGTTCTTCTTGCTCTTAATTTCATCGATGAGCCGATTTCCTATTTGGCAGAGCCTAGCTACTTCTGGAGCATCATCATTACATCAGATATATGGAAAGAGCTTGGCTGGTCCGCCATTATCTATCTTGCGGCTATTGCCAGCGTATCGCCAGAGTTGTATGAAGCAGCAACAATTGATGGCGCAGGACGTTTTCAAAAAATGTGGTACGTCACTTTGCCTAGCATTAAGGCGACGATCTCCATTCTGTTCATTCTAGCAGTGAGCGGCGTGCTTAACTCGAACTTTGACCAGATTCTAGTGCTGCGCAACTCATTGAACGAGAGCGCGAGCAACGTTATCGATATTTATGTTTATCAGACGGGCATGCAGCAAGGACGTTATTCCTACTCCACTGCTGTTGGATTGTTTAAGTCTTTAATCGCATTAATTCTATTGCTTATTGCAAATCGAGTAACGAAAAAAATGAACGATACTTCACTGTTCTAGAAACGGAGGCGACTAACCGTGTTTAATATTAAACGTAAAACAAAAGGAGAAGCATTTTTCGATATCTTCAACAATTTCGGTATGCTGCTCATTTGCTTCGCGACCCTATATCCGATTTGGTATGTGCTGGTCAATGCCTTCAATGAAGGGCAGGACGGCATGCGCGGCGGGATCTACTGGTGGCCGCGGGTTTTCAGCATCGAGAGCTTCGACGCGGTTTTCCAAAGCAGCGGCATCATGACTGCGATGGGAATTACCGTAGCCAAAACACTGCTTGGCACGGTGCTTCACGTGTTTTTTACGGCGATGGTTGCTTATGCATTCTCACGTAAAGGCCTCATCGGCGGAAAAATATATATTCTCTTCGGAACGGTTACCTTGTTCTTTGGCGGCGGTCTAATCCCGACCTACCTGCTTGTGAGAGACCTGCATTTGCTGGATAACTTCATGGTCTATATCATTCCTGCCATGTTCAGCTTCTTCGATCTTATTATCTTCATGACCTTCTTCCGGGATATTCCGGATGGCCTTGAGGAAGCAGCCAAAATTGAYGGAGCAAATGACTGGTCGATATTTGTGCGAGTGATTTTGCCAGTATCGATGCCGGTTATCGCTACAATTGCTTTGTTCCACGGGGTATACCAATGGAATGATTATTTTGCCGGCGTAATCTACATGAACAACATGGACATGCAGCCGATACAAACTTATTTGTACCGTATTGTTGCTCAGTCCAGCTCTAGCCAAATGTTGGCCGCTATCCCTGGAGGTATAGGGAAATCCGTTACTACACAATCCATTAAGCTGGCTACGATGGTTGTCACGACCCTTCCAATCGTTATCGCTTATCCGTTCCTGCAGAAGTATTTCGTAAAAGGAATGATGATCGGTTCGATTAAAGGTTAACTTATGGCAGTACCTTCCGCCCTTTATTGAGCAGAGGATTGCATATATAATCATTCATACAGAGAAGGGGAAGACAAACATGAACAAGAAGCTTAAGCTCAAAAATGTATTGATGCTGATGGTCGCAACGGTTCTAGTCTTTACGACCGCTTGCTCTTCAGGCGGCAACAAAAACAATGGCAAGGAAGAGGGCAATGGCGCTCCTGCTGAGCAAGTGAAGCTTACTCAGGACGATAAGGGCTGGGAAGTGGATAAAAGCCCGATTACGTTCGACTGGTACATCAACTTCTCTTGGTTCCCTAACAAATGGGGCGTAGATGCGACTTCGAAATATATTACTGAAAAAACTGGCGTTAACATTAACTTCATCGTTCCAGCCGGCAACGAAGCTGAGAAGATGAATACAATGATCGCTTCGGGCTCTTTGCCTGACTTTATTACACTAGGCTGGTACGAAGATGCGGTTAAGAAAATGATCGAAGGCGATCTAGTCCTTCCGCTGAACGAGCTTGCTGATCAATATGACCCTTACTTCTACAAAGTAACAGACCCTGCTAAGCTTTCTTGGTACAAACAAGAAAACGGCAATGTATACGGTTATCCGAACTCTTCCTCATCACCTAAGGACTATGAGAAATTCGGAGACAACATTACATCCACGCAAACCTTCCTTGTGCGCAAAGATATGTACGAAGCACTAGGCAAGCCGGATATGCGTACGCCGGAAGGCTTCTTGAATGCACTTGAGGCTGCGAAAAAAATGTATCCTGATGTGAATGGCCAACCGCTTATTCCACTAGGCATGTATGATTTCAGCGACACAGGCAACGCGTCGCTTCAACATTATATTCAGAACTTCCTTGCTATTCCTTACGATAAAGATGGTCAGCTGTATGATCGCAATACAGATCCTGAATACGTAAAATGGCTGAAAACAATGCGTCAAGCGAACGAAGACGGCTTGCTGTCGAAAGATATCTTCATTGACAAGCGCCCGCAAATGGAAGAAAAAATTGCACAAGGCCGTTATTTCGCAATGCTTTACGCTAGATCTGACCTTGCAAACCAACAAAATGCACTATTTGCAAATGATCCGAACTCCATCTACATTGCTGTAGACGGTCCTGCTAATACTAACCTTGATCAGCCGACGCTTGCTGGTCCATCGATCTCAGGTTGGACAGTTACACTGATCTCCAAAGATGTGAAAGACAAAGCGCGCGCGATTCGTTTCCTAGACTATTTGATCTCGGAAGAAGGACAGCATGATACGTTCTTCGGTAAACAAGGCGTAACTTGGGATAATATTGATGGCAAAGATCAGTTCTTGCCAGACGCATTGAATCTATTGAATACAGATCGTGGCGCTTTCGACAAGCAGCTTGGCGCATCCCACACGTTCTGGATGATGATGGATACGAACCTAACGCCAATCTGGTCTCCGCCAGCTGTTGAGCCATTCAAGCAATTGGAAGATTGGACTCGCGGCAAGGCGAAGAGCTTGTCGGAATTCGACCAGTTGAACCCAACTGGCACTTCAGCCGAAGGTATTATGAACACAAAGATAGATCAAGAGTTTGGTAAAGTATTGCCAAAACTAGTGCTTGCTAAATCGGATGCAGAGTTCGATAAAATTTGGGGCGATTTCCTAAAGAAACGTGAGACTCTTGGATTCAGCAAAGTACAAGCCTACAAACAAAAGAAATACGAAGAAAATGTTGCGAAGTTGGACGCAGCAAAATAATATAATCATTTCTACCACTTAGGGGGAAGACCCCAGCGAAAGGTACTCCAGAACCGGAAACGGTCTGGGGTGCTTTTTGTGCAATATAAGAATAGCTGTTTTTGCTTGATGGGGAAGTTAATCGAGTGAATGAAATACAGAGCGGAAGTGAGAGCATTATGGGCAGAAAATTTCGGTTACATCTTCAGTCTGCTACGAATTGGCTAGGACATCGATCGATGCAAAGCCGCCTTGTGGCGGCTTATATCGTCATATTATTAATCCCTAGCATCGGCGTATCGAACTATCTCTTTAATCAGATTAGGGATAGTTATATTAACGATACCTTTAAGCAAAGCCAATACTTGCTTGAAATGGAGAAAGTGAATGTTCTAAATCAGATTGAAGCTATGGAACGGGCTGCCCAGCTCACGCTATCGAAATCTGAAATTTTGGATTATATTTCAAAGGATGAAGAGCTTCCTATTGAAGAGCTCCTCGACTTATATCGCGGCGCCCTTACCGACATGATCAACATTCAAATCAATAATCCAAATATTGTCCATCTTCGATTGTTTGCAAACAATGATCATATGTCCGAAGTTTGGCCGATTATTTTCCATGAACGCCGGATTCAAAAAGAGCCGTGGTACGCCAAGCTGGATCAATTGGATGGCAAGGAGATGTGGATATTCAAAGAGCAGGATCTCGACATTTTGCATCGTTACGTGACGGATGTTAACGAGCAAATGCCGAAGGTTTCACTCCTGCGCGTCATGAATTCCGGAAGCAAGCGTATTGGGATTATCCAAGTCGAAATGCTGCTGAAGCAGTTCTCGCCTAAAGCATTTGCCAATATTAAGGATGACGGGTCACAGATGATGCTTGCTGATGGCAACGGAACTATTTTTATGGATGACAATCAACCGTTTGTCGGCAGTGATCCAGAGCTTCATCAAGCCATTTTGCAAGAGTTCCGGGAAATGAATGAGCAAGGGGTTAAGGAAAAGCGATTTTCTGTAAATAAGCATCCTTATTTGCTGGTCTCCACGCCTGTGGAACAAGTCAGCGCGCATATTCTTAATGTGGTGTCGTTAAAAAATGTTGATGAACGCGTATCCAGAGCCGAGAGACAAATCATCGCTGCTAATATTATTTTGATCGGTCTATTGTCCTTCATAACGTATTTAATGAACTCCTTTATTCTCAAAAATCTGAGACGTCTCACAGAGGCAATGAAGAAAGTAAGAAGAGGAGAAATGCCAACGGGGCTTCCTTTGGGCGGAGGCGGAGAAATAGGCGAGCTAGCGCATCATTTTAACAAATTAATTCATACAATTAATGAGCTAATTGCCCAGGGAGTTAAGAAGCAGGCGCTAACGAAAGAGGCGGAGCTGCGCACCCTGCACAGTCAGATCGACTCGCATTTTTTGTACAATACGCTCGAGAATATTAAGATGCTCGCAGAGATGGAAAACCAGCGGACGATATCCGATTCGCTTACCTCGCTTGGCGGGATGATGCGTTATAATTTCAAGTGGTCTGGCGAGTATGTAAGCTTACAGGATGAGCTTCGCCATATTCAGAATTATATTGCCGTCATGAATATTCGGTTCGACGAACCGATTCAGCTGGAACTAAATATACCACCGAAGCTGCTAGAGATTGAAGTGCTTAAGATGTCCCTGCAGCCAATCGTAGAAAATGCTGTAAAACATGCGTGGACGGGTGTGGAAGAGAGTACGAGCAAAATATTAATTGATGTTATTGAGGATGAGGATGCAGGCATTATCATCAGGCTGAGAGATAACGGCATGGGTATTAAAGCGGCCCGCTTGGAGCGGTTAAATGAAATGATTCACACCGATAATAGTAACGGGATTTCTTCAGAGAAAGAAGCGGGAAAAGGAAAACAAGCGTTTGGAATCGGCCTGCGCAATGTTCATCAGCGTATTCGGCTTTATTATGGCAAGTCATATGGATTACAGGTATATAGCAGAGAAGGGCAATTCACCGAAGTAGTCATTACCCTTCCTAAGGTACTGTTGATGGGAGGAAGTTCCGGGTATGAGAACAATGCTGATCGTAGATGACGAGAAAAATATCCGATTAGGGCTCAAGACGATGATAGAGAGAGAATTTCCCGAATTGTATCACATTCGAATGGCGATTCATGGAGAAGATGCGTTAACACAATATCGCAATGAACGAGCAGATATCGTAATTACAGATATTCGCATGCCTGTGATGGATGGAATTGAACTCATTAAACAGCTAACTCAGGAGTCGGAGCCGGAGCAGAAACCGATCTTCATTATTTTAAGCGGCTATGACGATTTCTCCTATGCAAAGGCTGCAATAGAATACCAGGTTAAAGATTATTTGCTTAAGCCGATTCGGCGGGACGAGCTGTTTGAATCACTCACAAAGAGCGAAAACACGCTGCAAGCGCAAGCTGAATTAGCTGAGCGGGTAGCGGTAAGCGATACGTACCGTGAACAGCTGCGGATAAACAGGCTGAAGGAATGGTTCAGGCAGGATGACCCTGCTTACGATTTTGCAAATGATCTGGAAGCTAAAATCGGATTTGAGCAGTTTACTAGACCGTTTACTGTTGCCGTCCTGAAATATAAATCGGAGAGCGGCGACTCCATGAACAAAGAAGAGTTCAAGCTGCTAGTGGAGAAAATGATGCAGCCGATTAAAGGCGTACTGGAGGTCTCGTTTCTAGATAGTGAAGGCAAGCTCGTTCTGATCGGCAGCCCAGCATTGCAGTTCGAAGAATTGTTTAGGCAGGCTGGCGGGAAGGAACTGGATGGACTGCGGATGGGGATAAGCGCCGAGGGGAATGAAATCGAAGATCTGTTTCATTGTTATAAGCAAGCTTCTGAGGCGCTGCAATATTCATTCATTTATTCGAATTGCCGTCTGCTGCATCATGAAGACATTCGAGCTAAGCGGCAGTATTATCCGGTGCCAGAAGAAGAAATTCGCAAGCTTGGCAACATGCTCGGAACCGATCGAGAACGGGAGGTTCAGGAGCTGCTGAAGCAAATTTTCCATACGGAGGATATACCAAATGTAGATATTGGCTACTTAAAGCTGGTAGGCAAAATGATCAATGAGCAGGTTCTGGACGAAGTATTTCGTATTTACGGTGAAGAGTCGATCGAGGTATTGAAGCTGTATCGTAAAGTGGGCAGTATGGATAATTTCCGCAGCTTTCACGACTATTATCGGAGCTTGGAGCTGCTGCTCTCAAGCGTGAACGACTATGTCAGAGGCATACGCTCAGCGTATAGCGAGCATTCAGAGATTAAAGCAGCGGTTAATTATATGGAGGATAACTATTATCGTCCGCTTAATATGGCTGTCGTGAGCAATTATGTTGGCCTTAATTACTCCTATTTCAGTGAAGCGTTCAAGGTTCATACGGGCGAGAATTTTGTATTGTTTCTAAAAAAAATTCGTATTCGCAAAAGCAAAGAACTGCTGCTCGAAGGCAATCAGAAGATGCAGGAAATCGGCAGCGTCGTTGGCTTTGAGAACAGCAAGCAGTTTTCTCGTGTGTTTAAGGAGCTTGAGGGAATATCGCCGCAGGAATATCGAATCAAGGTGAGATCAGATGCTGATCAGAGCAAAGAATCGGTAGAACATAGGGTTTAGAGGGGAGGAGCTACGGGCTCCTCTTTTTTAATTTTCCTTTGTTAACCTCCGATTACGCTAACTTTCACTTTTCCATTGGCTTTCCATATCTCACTAAAACATGCCAGAGTAATTTTAATTCTTGCAGAACTTCTTTGTAGGTTCCTCTATCGCTCCAATGACTTGGATTTCGTTTCAAGTCCATAGCTGCTGCGCCAATCATATTAACATCAATAAAATCACTTTGCGCAATTCTTTTGGCTAGTGAAGGCATCGAAGGACCTCTAAAATTGATAGGCACCTCATCAACTAAAAGGGTAAAGCCCCTATGCCAGTAAAGATCAATTGCATACTTTAAACATAGCTGTTCTAAGATTTGTCCTGTATGGGTGCCCTTAAATGATGGATCGGCAACAAGCGTCTTTACGTCTTCTTTAAGAGAAATGTCACCATGAACCTGAGCTTCGATATAGTGGTCAAGATTTCGATTTGGCTCTTTGTTTGATGGATTTTGGAATGGTTTCTCAAGATTGACGAGCATATGGTCGATTAACTTTCGAACCGTCAGATTGCTTTCACCAATGGCAAAATTATTATAGAACGCATCCCTCATGAGAGCAGCCAAAATAAGGTCAAATTCCTTATACGTCCCCTTTTCCTTAGGGTCTTGGTGAGAATCCAAATAAGTATAAGTGCAACGATGAGAGACCTCAGCGGATAAAAGAAAATAACATGATCCAAACCGTGGAGCAGGTCCATCGGGATGTAACATGACATTGAGTGCCCCATACTTCGGCCGTTCGCTATTGGTTGAGCCATTTATTTGGTACGCTCCGCCAAACATTTTATTTTCCCAAACGTCTCGTTCACCACCTGGAAATGCTGATACACTTCCATTCGATAGGAAAGTCTCGAACTGGCTTTTATAAATCCCCTGCTCAAGCAGTGCTTCAGCAACGCTTTTCATGTTCGGATCTAATCGATCGGGGTGAAAGTGCAGCGCAATACTTGCATGAGATTTTAGTTTAGTGATAGCATCTTCAAATGTCTTCAGCTCGATGCTGGACATTTGAAGGATTTCCCTCATTGTTTGCTCCACCTCATTTTTGCGGCTTCTTGCGTAATTTGTTATATACTCTTGAGCTAATTGCTGAGACCTCGATAATTCCATAGGCAGAAGAGTCCCTTCCCTTTTTTATAGAATCATAATACAGGATGGACAGTAAGGGAAATGCAGATAGCGTTATTAAAAATACTTTATTTTTTTCTGACAATAGAAAGTTATCATGTATAATGATTTACATATGTTGTAAGTATTCAACGTCACCATGTTTAATGATTCTAATAGGTAGACTACATGGCAGAGGTGGGGTAGTAATGGTGTGAGTCACTCCGTTCAAGAAGTTTACGAAAAAAAGACGGCAGGCTTGAAGCAAACGACGGAATCTGATCATGAAGTCGCTGTAAAAGCAGCAATTGTTCAGATGGTAGAACGTATGGAAGATTCGACTCTTTCGACGGGAATGCTGGCAAAGCTTATTTCGTACAGTCCTTTTCATTTTGATCGTATCTTTCGCTCCACCACAGGCATTCCGCCTCGGCTGTATTTATCTGCTCTTCGCTTTCAATGGAGTAAAAAGCTGCTATTGAAATCTACTTTATCAGTTACAGAGGTAGGTCAAACGGTGGGATACAGCAGTTTTAGCACCTTTTCTTCCAAATTCTCAAGTTTTATCGGGCTTTCGCCGCAGCAGTTTAGACATTTTATAGAGAGCAGGTTGCTTGGGCTCAATGAACTTCGATCCATTCGTTTGCCAGAGGGCATTAAGGCGCTTTCAGCCATAGAGGGGAATGTTAAGGCGTCAGAATCGCTTCATGGCGTGATTTGTATTGGCTTGTTTCCTAGGCCAATTCCTATGGGCAAGCCTATGGGATGCACCATGGTTTTTGAGTCAGGAGCATACGTGATACCGAATGTTCCCGATGGAACGTACTATATCATGTCTATCGCATTTTCATGGGATGCTTCTCTCGATGAGTATCTGCATCCGCAGCACTCTTGGCGTGGCAAGGCAAATGGGAAAATCACTGTAACAGATGGCGTTGCTAAAGGCGAATCCAATGTTACCCTTCGACCTCCAAAGTTTTATGATCCGCCTATATTGATTTCCTTTCCCGTTCTCGTTCAAGCTTATCTTAATAGGCTGGAGGGATAAAAGAGAGCAAACTAGAAGAAGCAAAATTCACGGTTTATGGCTATTCTTTTTGTAGAGTCTTATCAGACTACTGCAAAAAGAGGAGTGAACGTCATGTCACGCGTTATTCATTTTGAAATAGAGACTAGAAATCCAGAGAAAAAAATGTCATTTTACGAAGAGGTTTTTGGTTGGAAGTTCCAAGAGATGATGGAGGGGTACTGGATAATCATTACGGGCGAAGATGGTGAGGAAGGAATAGACGGTGGACTAATGCGCAGCTCTACAGAAGAGGCACTGCGAACCGTTAATTCAATTACCGTGGCGGATCTGGATGAATATTTGGGCAAGGTCGAGCGGGCAGGCGGCAAAGTTACCTCCGCCAAGATGGAAATCCCTGAAATTGGTGATTTTGCTTATTGTGAAGACTCTGAAGGTCTTGCTTTTGGTGTGATTCAGTTTTTCAAGAAAGAATGAACTAGACATTACATTGGGGGAATCGTTGTGAGCAATGTGAAAACGCAAAGCTATGAGAACCATGGGCAATATGCACCTTTGTATCATTTTATACTGGCGCCCATTGCGCTTATCTTATTTATCGCGTCGATTGTTCATATATTTAAAGAGCAATTCAGCTTCTCTTCGCTATTAATTTTTGGTCTTTCTGTATGTGTAGTTCTATTAGGGGCGGTTGTCCGTCAGTTCGCAACGAAGCTGCAGGATCGCAGCATTGTTCACGAGGAGAATTTTCGGCATTTCAGGCTTACAGGCAAACCATTGGATACAAGACTTAGCGTGCAGCAAATCATTGCTCTGCGTTTTGCGGAGGATGATGCTTTTCCTGCATTATGCGTGAAGGCTGTTGAAGCGGGAATGAATTCCGGGACGATCAAGAAATCGATTACGAAGTGGAGAGCGGATTATAACCGCGTTTAAAAGCAGGATGATAAAAAGGAAAGAGCAAGGATGGGTTGCAGCCGTCCTTGCTCTTTTTCTGTTTATATCTTTGGATATATACCGTTCTCATGCGTCATGCCAATACGCTTTTTTCTACTCATTAGCATTTCAATAAACAGTAGATTTGGTACCCAGCAAATCCAAGCAATAACGAAGAACGATTCATTCGTATCCGTTATTTTCCATATACCGGCTGCGAGTGCAGTAAACAAGCGGAGTGTAATTGCAGCGCAGGTAAGAGCATAGTTTCTTGCCATCCAGCGTCCATGCTCAGCCTTATTCCGGTGGACGATAATGCTTTTTAACGCGCGATAAAGGGAATACAGCCATAAAATAGATAAGGTGCCGAAGCCAACCTTTGCGATCAGCCCGCCGTTTGCGTAAAAAGCGAGATACAGGCCAGTGATGCCGCCAATTCCAATCATTGCAGCATAAATATAGCCGATCGTGCGGTGTGCTTTTGGCGAGCGATGCCGAAACCGCTTGATGAATTGAAACCAGCCGATTGCAATCGCTATTCCAGCAGAAACGGCATGGCCCCATAAAACGCTGTACCATAGGTCAGGCATGCTTCCTTTTTCTGTGACAAAGCCCTGCTCCTTAATGCCGTCAAGTGATCCGTACAAAAGCAAGGCGTAGGCCCCAACCGCTAACGCCAAAAAAGCCAATATTCCAAGTGACCACGAACGACCGGCACTTCCTCGTACACGCATCAGTTTACCTCCGAATTTCATCGTTATTTACTGTTAATGAAAATGTATCATTTAAGCTTATTCCGCCTCAAGCGGCTGGCGACGGAGCTACGACTACGTCTTAAGTCTAATAGGTCGATCCGCAGATAAAGACCCAATTGCCTCAATTCCGACGGAGATCATGTTAACTTATAAATAGATTTTTAGATTTTTATCTTAAATTTTAATTTGGCGGTATTTGAGTTATTATAGTGTTTGTCTGATTTTATGAAGTTAAAGTATATTAAGATTCTCCATCAACAAAAACTGTGTGTTGCGTGTGGTGGTTATGTACCTATAAGGGTGAATTAGACAAGAGGAGGAATATAGCAATGACTATCTTAAATTTAACGGACAACACCTACGATAAGTTGGTTTCTGAACAGGATGCCGTCTTGGTGGAATTTTGGGCGGAATGGTGTACGCTCTGTAAACAAATGAAGCCGATTCTAGAGGAAATCGACCTAGCTTATGCAGGAAAAGTAACGGTGGCCATGGTGGATGCAGCGACGGAAACGAAAGTGACAGAGCAAATGGGAGTCATGAGTTTACCAGCTTTGTTTATTTACAAAAAGGGTGAGCTAGTCGGGAAAGTAACAGGATTTGTACCGAAAGAAACGTTAACGGGCGCTATCAATCAACTCATCCCATAGTGGATTTAAATCAAATCAAGTTACTGCTGATTTAAAGTCAGCAGTTTTTTTATGGAAATAGTTGTTGACAATATAGGGTAGGGGGGTATACTATACGAATGTAAATCAAATCAAGGAGGAATACGATATGTCAGGAAATTCAAATGCTATGGCTAATGTGAATCCGCTAAGATGGAAGGCATTGTTCTTGCTATGCTTGGCTCAGTTCATCGTTATCATGGATACATCTATCATCGGGGTTGCTCTTCCAGCTGTTAAAGAAGCACTTGGTTACTCGCAAAACAACCTGCAATGGGTATTTAATGCGTATGTCATTTTCTTTGGGGGATTATTGCTGCTAGGAGGCCGACTTTCCGATCTATTCGGTCAACGCAAGATGTTTATGCTTGGGTTTATAATCTTGTCACTTGCTTCGCTGTTAGCCGGATTAGCTTGGTCCCAGGAGTCGATGAATATTGGCCGCGCCATTCAGGGATTTGGATCTGCGCTAATCGCTCCAGCTGCATTGACCATCATCATGCAACTTTTTGTCGCTAACCCTAAGGAGTTAAACAAAGCTTTCGGCTTCTGGGGAGCATCCGCAGCAGCAGGCGGAACCGCCGGGGTTTTCCTTGGAGGAGTCATCACGGAATGGCTCAGTTGGAATTGGACATTCCTGATCAACATCCCCGTTGGCTTGTTCGCTATTTTGTACAGTCTGTATGTCCTTCCAAAAGGAACAAAAAGCAAGGGCAGCATCGATATCTTAGGATCACTGACGGTCACAGCTGCGTTGGTGCTGGCGGTATATGCGATCGTCACTTCGGAGCATAACGGATGGGGGGCGCAAACATTTGGTCTATTGGCCATTGCTGCTGTACTGTTCATTCTGTTTCTGATCGTGCAAGCGAAGAAAAAAGACCCGCTCGTACCTCTACGGATATTTAGAGCTCCAAATCTACTTGCGAGCAATATCATTTTGGCAACTCTTTCAGGTGCTTGGATTCCGCTTTGGTTTTTCTTAAATCTGTATCTTCAACAGGTTTTGAACTATTCGGCATTCATGGGCGGGGTTGCTCTGGTGCCGATGACGATCCTCATCATGATCTTGATGGTCGCAGTCATGGGAAGGCTTGTCGGCAAGTTCGGCATCAAAGGAAATCTCGTCATTGGCATGCTTATATTAGCAGGATCACTGTTGCTGTTCGCTGGGAATACGCCAGAGGATGGAAACTTCGTTACCAACGTACTATGGGCTTCTCTACTCGGGGCACTTGGCATGTCAATGGCTTATATCCCGGCAACGATTTCCTCCTTGTCAGGGGCAAGACCGGAAGAATCCGGTTTGGCGTCGGGCTTATCCAATATGAGCTATCAGATTGGTTCAGCCATTGGATTAGCTGTCATGGTTGCTGTATCTTCTTCCTGGACAAAAGGGGAGCTGGATAAAGGGATCGATCAAATTGCAGCATTAAATACGGGTTTTCACTCCGCATTCGTTGGAGCAGCTATCATAGCTATCGTGGGTGCGCTTATCGCGTTGATTTTTATTCGTAAAGGGAAAACGCCAGAGAATTGAAAATGAGATAGCATAATAATCAGTCGTGTTATTCACGGCTGATTTGCTGCTTTATCAGAACTTTGCATCGGATAGGGTTAGGGGGTATAATAGGGCTTAAGGGGAGGGGATAAGCCATGGAAAATGAATTAACGGTTGCATCCGCTGGACATGAAAATCATCACCACCATCAACATAGCCATCACTCCGAGAAGACCAAGATAAACCTGACCAGTCGCCTGAACCGAATTGAAGGGCAAATTCGAGGGATCAAAGGGTTAATCGAAAAAGATACGTACTGCGATGACGTGCTCAATCAGATCGCGTCGGTTCAATCGGCTCTAAACGGCGTCGGAAAATTACTTCTCGAGAACCATATGAAAAGCTGTGTCGTTGAAAAAATTCAATCGGGTGAACATGGAGTCATTGATGAGTTGTTGACGACAATAAATAAACTAATGAAATGATAATCGGAGCAAATGTGCTTGTGTACATTTGCTTTTAAATTTTATTCATCAACTTCGCTTGACAAATATAGGGTACGGGGGTATTCTATACTTATCGTTACCATTAATTACAAAGGTTGTGTTGGAGCTTGACTCTTCGTATATTAGCCTTAGCATCTCCACTCTCATAAGGTGCGGAAGAAGTGGGTTTGCCATTCGAACTTTGGCTGGATGAAGCGTTCACCGGCTTGGAACTGTCGATTCTAATAAAATCGGATATGCAGGCTGCACCCTTGGAGCAAGTGACCCGTTTGCGAAAGGAAAGTGTGACTAAGCTTGTCGGTTGAATCAACTTCAAGGAAGTCATCAATAATTTATTATTTTGTCGTTAATATACTATAGGGGAGTATTGTATATTAACAAAACAAGTGAGACGGAGGAATTAATAATGAAAAACGTTATGTTAAATGTAGAAGGAATGACTTGTGGCAGTTGTGTTCGTAGGATTGAAGGTGCAGTCGAAACTCTCGGTGCCAAAGCGACTGTTGATCGAGCCGCAGGCCTGGTTGAATTGGTGTATGACGACAGTGAAGTCTCATTGGATGCCATTGTCGAAACGATTGAGAAACAGGGTTACGATGTCGTGAAATAAAAAAGTCACATAGTTAAGATGGTAATACGACAGAAGAATAGGTGATGATCATGAGCAGTTCTAATCAAGCAGTATCTAATCAACAAGCCACACTACAGATCACTGGCATGACTTGCGCAGCATGTGCGAGCCGTATAGAGAAAGGCCTGAATAAGCTGGAAGGCGTTGCACAAGCAAACGTGAACTTCGCCATGGAGCAAGCATCCGTCAACTTTGACCCTACTCAAGTGAACATGTCCCAATTGGAGCAGAAAATTCAAGCCCTGGGATACGGTACGGTGAAGGAGTCCATTGACTTCGATATTGTAGGCATGACCTGCGCAGCATGCGCCACGCGCATCGAGAAGGGCCTTAACAAAATGAGCGGCGTAAAAGCGACGGTAAACTTAGCTTTGGAGACGGCGCATGTGGAATTTATTCCATCCATGACAAGTGCTGCAGATATGATCAAGAAAGTTGAACAGATCGGCTATAAAGCTAAACCAAAGAGCGAGCAGACGAATGAAAGCGATCATAAGAAAAAAGAAGTCCGCAGCCTGCAGATCCGGTTGATTGTATCAGCTATTCTCTCTTTGCCGCTTCTCTGGGCAATGGTTGGGCATTTCTCCTTTACGTCATGGATATGGGTGCCTGAGATTTTCATGAATCCATGGTTCCAATTGATATTGGCTACCCCGGTACAATTCATTATTGGCAGCCGTTTCTATGTCGGAGCCTATAAGGCGCTGCGCAATGGCAGTGCGAATATGGATGTATTGGTAGCGCTCGGCACATCTGCCGCCTACTTCTATAGTGTTTACTTAACCATCGAATCAATAAATGCATCCGCACATCATCAGGTTGAGATGTATTATGAGACGAGTGCCGTGCTGATTACGTTAATCTTGCTGGGTAAATTATTTGAAACGCAGGCGAAAGGCCGATCTTCCGAAGCGATTAAAGCATTGATGGGTTTACAAGCCAAGTCGGCTATCGTCATACGGGATGGTCAGGAAGTTAGTATTCCAATAGAAGAGGTAGTAACTGGAGATGTATTCCTAGTTAAACCCGGCGAGAAAGTGCCAGTCGATGGTGTAGTGCTTGAAGGGTTATCGGCAGTTGATGAATCGATGTTAACCGGTGAAAGTATCCCGGTAGATAAGCAGACAGGAGATCAAGTCATTGGAGCAACGCTGAACAAAAATGGCGTGCTTAAAGTTAGAGCGACTAAAGTCGGAAAAGAAACGGCGCTTTCCCAAATCATCAAAGTCGTAGAGGAAGCGCAAGGCTCGAAAGCGCCGATTCAAAGGGTGGCTGACGTGATCTCTGGAATATTCGTCCCGATCGTTGTAGGGATCGCGATCGTCACTTTCTTGATCTGGTACTTCGCTGTTGATGCAGGCAATTTCGCAGAGGCGTTGGAGAAGGCAATTGCCGTTCTGGTTATAGCATGCCCGTGTGCGCTAGGTCTTGCTACGCCAACATCGATCATGGCTGGTTCGGGTCGATCCGCTGAACTCGGTATTTTGTTCAAAGGCGGCGAGCATTTAGAATCCACGCATCGCATTAACACCATTATATTGGATAAAACGGGAACGGTAACGAAAGGCAAGCCGGAATTGACGGATGTACGGATTGAGCAAGGCTATAATCGGGAACAGCTCTTGTCCTGGATTGCTGCAGCGGAGAAGAATTCGGAGCATCCGCTTGCGGAAGCGATCGTGGCTGGCATTCAAGAGCAAGGTATTTCTCTCCCATCGACCGAATCCTTTCAAGCG
Source organism: Paenibacillus sp. 2TAB26 (assembly GCF_052115145.1). NCBI lineage: Bacteria > Bacillati > Bacillota > Bacilli > Caryophanales > Paenibacillaceae > Paenibacillus > Paenibacillus sp. 2TAB26. Next base: position 160,438 of record NZ_JBFRGC010000008.1, on the reverse strand, counting down.
ATACCTGGGTTTGGCATTGAAGCTACAGTTCAAGGGAACGAATTGCTAATAGGAACCCGAAAGTTATTGGCGAAAGCTAACGTGAACGCGGAGTCCGCTTTTGAGGAAATGAGCCGACTGGAGTCGGTTGGAAAAACAGCGATGCTGGTTGCGGTTAACGGGAAGTACGCTGGTATGGTAGCCGTAGCGGACACGATTAAAGAAACTTCGAAGCAGGCAGTTGCCAGATTAAAGCAGCTCGGTTTGGAAGTCGTGATGATGACAGGCGACAATGAACGTACGGCGAAAGCCATTGCGAGCCAAGTTGGAATCGACCATGTGCTGGCGGAAGTGCTGCCCGATGGCAAAGCCAACGAGGTCAAGCGATTGCAAGAAAGCGGTAAGAAGGTCGCAATGGTTGGAGATGGAATTAACGATGCGCCGGCATTGGCAATTGCGGATATCGGGATGGCTATCGGAACGGGAACCGATGTGGCCATGGAGGCTGCGGATGTTACTTTAATGCGCGGTGACTTGAACAGTATTCCGGACGCGATCTCGATGAGTAAGAAAACGATGGTAAACATTAAGCAAAACTTGTTCTGGGCGCTTGCTTATAATGTCATCGGCATCCCGATTGCAGCGCTTGGATTCCTTGCACCATGGCTCGCCGGAGCAGCTATGGCTTTAAGCTCCGTCTCCGTTGTACTGAATGCGCTGCGTCTACAAAGGGCAAAAGTTTAAAGTTATTCAGATCATGGAGGCTAAAATGAAACGAATTTATTTGATCGGATTGCTAGCTGTACTCGTTCTTGTTGCTGCTTGCGGAAAACAAAATAAACAAGAAACAGATAATCATGGTGCTCATGGCGGGAATTCTCAAGTGGCATCACCCGCTGCATCCAGTGCCGGAGAGCACGGAGCTCACGGAGAAGAACATTCTGGTGAGACGAAGAAGCTTGAGACGAATGCTGAATGGAAATGGTCTGAAGAAACGCCGAAATCTGGAGAGAACACCGTAATAACCGTACAAATTCAAGATACGGACGGAAAGGCCATCGAGGCATTTGATATTAATCACGAGAAGAAGCTTCATCTCATCGCAGTCAGCAAAGATTTATCTTACTTTGACCACATCCATCCGGAGTACAAAGGGAATGGGCAATTCGAAATCACGACATCGTTCCCTTCCGGTGGAGATTACAAGTTATTCGCCGACTATATTCCTACCGGCGGATCAGCCACAACGAAGTCCGAATGGATCAAGGTAGAAGGGCTAGCCGCTGAACAAGTTCCGATTAAACCATCGGATGAACATTTCGTGATTGTGGACGGGGTAGAAATCACACTCGAAAACAATCATCCGGAAGCCGGCAAAGAAATGGAGTTGAACTTCAAACTTTCGGATGCGAAGTCCAAAGATCCGATAACGGATTTAGAGCCTTACCTAGGCGCAGTTGGGCACGTTGTGATTCTAAGCGAAGATACAGAGCAGTATTTGCATGTACACCCGATGGAGGAAAAAGCGAAAGGCCCGGAGGCGAAATTCATGACGATTTTCCCGAGTGCTGGTGTATATAAGATTTGGGGGCAATTTCAACGAAACGGTAAAACGTTTATCAGCCCTTTTGTAGTTGAAGTGAAATAAACGAATCTTAAGTCCGCGTAAAATCGCGGGCTTTTTTTTAGTTATTGGACAATGTTCCTGTCATCTGACACAAATAGGCTATGGTATAGTAAGGAAATAGATTGAAAATATAAAATGACTTTACATAGATAGGATAGGTGGGACGGCTTGAAACAACGCATATTGCTCGTAGAAGACGATCGATCGATTAGCGAAATGGTAGAGGCTTATTTGACGTTGGAAGGCTTCCATATCGTACATGCGGCAGATGGTGAAGAAGCACTGCGGTTATTTTCTCAGGAAACGTATGATTTAATATTGCTGGATGTCATGCTGCCTAAGCTGAATGGCATTGATTTTTTGAAGAAGATTAGGGAGCATAGTCTGCTTCCAGTCCTCATTTTATCTGCTAAGGATGGCGATGTGGACAAAGCTTTAGGATTAGGATTCGGAGCAGATGACTATCTGGCCAAACCGTTCTCTATGATCGAACTGCTCGCAAGAGTAAAAGCTGCGATTCGCAGAGCAACGCTATACTCAGGTGTTCGGAATCAGGAAGCCTCGAACGTACTTCGTGTTCATGAACTTACAATCGATACGGATAATATTGATGTAAGTAAACGGGGCAAGTCGATTAAGCTTACTTCAAAGGAATGGCAGATCATAAAGCTTCTAACGATGAACCCAACCAAAGTGTTTACGAAGGAGCAAATTTACAGATCGGTATGGAATGATGATTACTTTGGAGACGAGAACGTTATAAACGTTCATATCAGCCGTTTGAGAGAGAAGATCGAAGACGATCCATCATCGCCGCAATATATAAAGACGTTATGGGGCATCGGATATAAGCTGGGAGAATTTTAATATGGTTTATAGTTTATTAGGTATCATTGTCATACTCGCCATTTTAAATGTCATTCAGTATCAAATGAAGCGCGCTAGAAGCTCCGACTTACGGTATATTGCAAACCAAATCAGCAGACAGCTAGAGCAGCAATCTTCGGAAACGCTGCTTCTCATGACAGATGATCGCGAATTGAAACTTCTGCTGGTCGAGTTAAACCGCCTCTTCACAGATAATCAAAATAAGCTGGCGCAGTTTACTAAAACGAATCATTCCATGAGGAAAATGCTTGCTAACTTCTCGCATGATCTAAAAACACCGCTAACCGTCGTGCTCGGCTATGCCGAGATGATACAAGGCAGCCGCGAGATGGCATCTGAAGAAAGAGAACGTCTTCTGCGGCTGATTCATGGAAAAACGCTGGAGATCATTAAGCTGATGAACGGTTTTTTCGATCTAGCTAGATTAGAAGCGGGTGACAACGACATCACGCTATCGCGAATACATATGAACGAGCTATGCAAAAAAAGCATTTTGTCCTTTTACGATTTGGTGCAGGCAAGCGGCTATGAAGCAGATATTCAAATTCCAGAAGAAGCGATCTATGCTTTAGGAAACGAGGAAGCGCTGGAGCGGGTGCTCAGCAATTTATTGTCCAATGCCATTCGTTACGGCAGCGATGGGAAGAGAATTGGGCTTGCTATGAGCGTTGACGATTCGTATGTTAGGATTGACGTTTCGGATTGCGGCAAAGGGATTAGCGCTCGAAATCAAGAGCTTGTTTTTGAAAGGATGTTTACGCTGGAGGAGTCTAGAAACAAGGCTTTCCAGGGAAGTGGATTGGGCTTAACGATTACGAAAAGACTCGTGGAGGAAATGAATGGCGAGATTACATTGCATAGCATCCCGTTTGAGAAAACGACGTTCACGGTTAAGCTCAAACACATGACCTATTAGCAACTTAAGATTTTTGTTAGAAATAAGCAACAAATAAGATAAGGGTGTTCGATAAACTGAGAACTAGTTACAACATGGAAAGAAGGAGAGAACGAGTGGATTATATTTTGAGAACGAGCGGCCTGACGAAAGCATTTGAGGGCAAAGAAGTCGTAAGCAATGTAAGCATGAGCGTGCGGAAGGGCGAAATATACGGCTTCCTTGGCCCAAATGGCGCAGGGAAAACGACCGTTATGAAAATGCTCACGAATTTGATTAAGCCGACTGCGGGGCAAATCGAATTGTTTAATGAGCCGCTTAGGCCTAACACGTATGATGTATTTAAAAGAATGGGAAGCATCATTGAAATGCCGGTTTTTTATGACAAGCTGACTGCCAAACAAAACCTGCAGCTGCATAACGAGTACATGGGCTGCCATGATGACAAGGTTATCGGAGAGGTGCTCGGCATGGTTGCCCTGCGTAACGTGGATGATAAAGCGGTCAAAAACTTCTCGCTCGGGATGAAGCAAAGACTGGCGATCGCTAGAGCGATTATGAACAGACCTGAATTGCTCATATTGGATGAGCCGATTAATGGGCTTGATCCTGCCGGCATTAAAGAAATTCGTAACCTGCTTCAAATGCTAAGTACAGATTATGGAGTTACTATTCTCATATCGAGCCATTTGCTCAGTGAAATAGAGCAAATGGCCAATACGATTGGCGTGATCAGTGGCGGCAGGCTCATTAAACAGGTGTCGATGGCAGATGTTAGGGGCCAGAACTCGGAATATATCGAGCTCATAACGCCGGATCGGACAAAGGCATGCGCTGTGCTAGCCAACGAGCTCCAGCTCACTAATTTTAAAATTATAAATGACAATATGATTCGTATCTTTGAATCGGGAGCGATGCAGACGACGATTTCAAAGTCGCTTGCACTAAATGATGTGAATATCGAGTCGCTGAACAAGAAGTACACTTCTTTGGAGCAGTATTTCCTCGATTTGATTCAAGGGGACGAGGTGAAGCATTCGTGATTAAACTTATGAAGCTGGAAATAGCGAAAATGGGATTAGGCTGGTATGTGAAGGCAGCGATCATAGCGAATGTCTTGATTGTTACGCTAATGTTCATGATCGGTTACTTTGAGGGTGTAGAAGTAAAAAATGAGATCGCAAATATTGGAGAGCTGTATATTATAGCTGGCGCTATGGTTAGATCGACGTTTATCGTCATGGCTGCCGTTCTAATTAGCAAGTTAATCATTGATGAGTATAAGAAAAAAACAATTCTAGTTATGTTTATGTACCCGGTTAGTCGCAAAAAGCTGTTTGCTTCCAAGCTGGCGATTGTAGCTATCCTTACTTTTGTTGCAATCGTCATCTCGCATATTTTCACATTGTCCATGCTTATTGGCATAAATCATTTTTTTCATATTATAGAGGAAGCGCCTGTACCGATGGATTATGCTGCGCAGCTAGCAAGCATCGTAAGTTTTGCTTTTGCAGCAGCAGGAGCAAGTTTAGTGCCGCTTTATTTCGGCATGCGCAAGCATTCGGTGCCTGCAACTATTCTCTCTTCACTCCTAATCGTCATGCTGACGAGTTCGAGCAATCCTGTCTTCTCACTGGCAACCATCATTTACATTCCGCTTGCTTTAGCAGTATTTGGCGTAGCGATCGCCTGGTCAACGGTTCGGCATATCGAGAATAGGGATGTTTTGTAACACCAAAATCTATTAATTATCATAGAATATTTGAGGGTGAATAAACTAGAATCGAGATTGGTGGTGGATGACGGCAATACGATTTTGGCAAAGTAGAAATCAACAATGGCTACGGGTAAGCAAAAGGGGACCACATCGATGTGATCCCCTTTTGCTTGTAAAGCTTAATACTTATGCGTCTTCCCATTTCTGTTTGAAGAACAGCTGATATACCTTCGTAACAACGATTTTCAGCATCATATATACCGGTATAATAATGATTACGCCTATGATTCCAAAAGCGTCACTGCCCACCAGCACCAATAGAATAGTTGTAATAGGGTGAATATCGAGCTGTTTTCCGAAAATATAAGGTGAAATAATATTATCCTGTATTTGTTGTGAGAGTAGAATGACCACTAATGACCAAATCGCAACAGTTGGCGATTCAATTAAACCAATAATGACGATCGGTACAGCAGACAGTATGGCACCTATAAAAGGAATAAAATTCATAAYAACAGCAACGACAGTCAATAAAAGAGCATAAGGCAAACCGATGATAAGGAAGCCGATATACATCAGAACACCGAGCGCCAGATTTACAACAACTCTCCCCACAATGAATCCGCTTAGAGCCGTATCAATCTCCTGCATCGTTTTTTTACCTTCAGCATGGTACCTCTTAGGCATGAAGCTGACGATTTTCTGGCCGAATTTATCCCCTTCCTTCAACATGTAAAAAAGAAGAATAGGGAAGGTGAACAAAATGAGTGCGAAATTAGAGATAAAAGAAAACATCCCCGTTAAATAGTTAGTCAACAATGAAAATCCTTTATTCAGGTATTCGGTTATTTTTGAAAAAGGACTTACATCTTCAGGTAAAATGTCTGCTAAAAACCCGTTCTGTTCCAGATCTTGCAGCTGCTTGCCTAACGTATTGAAAAGATTAGGCGCATTATTTACTAAATTGAAAAACTGAGTGCGAAGCGAAGGAAATACGCCAACGATAAATAAACTAAACAGCACAGCAGCTGCTAAATAAATAATGAGAATGACCCAAGGTCTCTTTAATTTAGGTCGCTCCATCCAGTTTACAAGCGGGCGTAGTAGATAATAGAAAAAAGAGGCGAGCATCAACGGAATCATAACAATACTGAACAAAGAAACGAAGGGCTTGAAAATAAAATCGACAAGTGATGCTAAATAAATAATGGCAAGAACTAAAATTACAGCGAAACAAATTTTAATAAATCGGTTTAAAGAAATCAGGGCGCTCACTCCATCTGCTATGAATTGTTTTTAGTATCGAATATTATTATCGCCATTAATAAATTCGTTTAGACTAAGGGAAATCTTTTCTGTTTCTGTTTCATTTTAAAAGATTATGTACATATTATTGCATAAAAACAGTGAGGAATCTAACTCGTAAACTAATATTGAAAAATAGTTTATCAGAGTTTCGTTTGCTGAAAATTTCATAAATATTTTTAAAGTAATGATTGTAGTAATGAGTAAAACGGAGATTATATTTACAAAAAGAAAATACATATTTTATTAAATGTAATTATATAACAGTATAAACCTAACAAATAACTATCACCGAAATGTAATACATCACATTAAAGCTTGACAGCGTTTACTATAAACATTAGTATATGATCCATTAGAGTAATGAAATCCAAAAACAAGAATATATATATTGAATATGCTATAAATTATAGTTGCAGTTAAATTGTTTTATGCTTATATTAGATATGATAAATCTATGGTTTGAAAATTCGGAAAATTATGAATATTGCAAGTTTAGAATCACTACGTTAGGAGGATTCTATTGAAAAAAGAGCTGCTGAAAATTGAGAATTTGACGACTTCTTTTCGAATTGCGGATCGTTATTACGCAGCAGTGGATGATGTGACGCTAACGGTAAAAGAAAATGAAGTTCTTGCCATAGTGGGGGAATCGGGCTCCGGCAAGAGTGCGCTGGCCTATTCCATCATGGGCCTCCATACGAGAGCAAAGATAGAAGGAAATATTTATTACCAAGGACAGGACATTGTCCAGATGTCACCCTCCACGCTAAATAAGCTGAGAGGGAAAGAAATAGGCATGATCTTCCAAGACCCATTATCCGCATTAAATCCCCTTATGATTATCGGTACTCAGATTGAAGAAGTTATTCTCCTGCACCAGCCCAAACTCTCTAGTAAGGAAAGAGCGGACAGGGCGATCGAGCTTTTAACTAAAGTGGGTATTCCTCGCCCAGAGCATACATACGGGCGTTACCCCCATGAATTGTCCGGCGGGATGAGGCAGCGTGTCATTATTGCCATCGCGATTGCCAATGATCCTAAGCTATTAATTGCAGATGAACCGACTACAGCACTGGATGTAACGATACAATTGCAAATTCTTGAATTGCTGCGGCGATTGAAGGATGAAAGCAAGGCTGGCATTGTATTAATCACGCATGACTTGGGCGTTGTGGCCGAGATGGCTGACCGAGTCGCTGTTATGTATGCCGGACAAATTGTTGAAATTGCCGATATCTACACAATCATTGCTAAAGCACAGCATCCCTATACCAGATCATTATTGCAATCGATACCAACTGTGAATGAAGCAAAGTCTAAGCTCCATGTTATTCAGGGAATTGTGCCATCTCTTCAGAACCTCCCGAGGCAGGGCTGCCGTTTTCGATCGAGGACGCCTTGGATTGCTGAGGCTGCACATGAAGCGAACCCGGAAATGCATGAGATTTCTCCGGGCCATTTCGTCAGATGCAGCTGCTACAAGCATTTTCACTTCCCTGACGAGAAGGAGGATCATCAACATGTCATTTCTTGAGATCAGCGATCTAAAGGTACATTTTCCGAATCGCGGGAGTCTTTTCAGTAAAAAGGGTCCACCGATCAAAGCGGTAGACGGTATACAATTCTCCTTGGAGCAGGGACAGACCTATGGACTAGTAGGTGAGTCTGGCTCTGGCAAGACCACGACAGGCAGAGCCATCATAGGCTTAAATGCAATTACATCAGGAAGTGTTCTCTTCCAAGGCCAGCAGCTTGCTGCAGGCGGACTTCGAAGCCATGCAGGCTTCCGCAGAGATATTCAAATGATCTTCCAAGATCCCTATTCCTCCTTGAATCCTAAGAAACGCGTGCTTGATATTATCGCTGAGCCGCTGCGAAATTTTGAGAAGCAGTCTGCTGGCGAAGAGAAGCGCAGTGTACAACAATTACTAGAGCAAGTGGGCTTGAGCCCAGAATCGATTTATAAATATCCTCATGAATTTTCAGGAGGCCAGCGGCAGCGAATCGGGATTGCGAGAGCCATCGCTTTAAAACCAAAGCTGATTATAGCCGATGAACCTGTGTCAGCGCTGGACGTATCTGTTCAAGCGCAGGTACTAAACTTCATGCAGGATATTCAGAAGGAGCTAAACCTTACTTATCTGCTCATTAGTCATGATCTCGGCATTATAAGGCATATGTGCGATCATATTGGCATTATGTACAAAGGCCGTTACGTTGAACGAGGAACGACAGCTGATATTTTCAATCAACCTCAGCATATTTATACGAAGCGTCTTATCTCGGCTATTCCTGACATTGATCCAACGAAACGAGAGGAAAAACACTCGTTTCGCAAAGCGGTAAAGGCGGAATATGAACAAGCCTATGAGAATTATTTTGACGAGGATGGTTTGGCTTATCCGTTAAAACCCGTTTCAGAAACACATTTCGTGGCTTTGCCTGGGAGAGGGTGAGGACGATGTGGCGCACAGTTTTACGAAGAATAGTCATAATGATCCCTCAAATTATATTGTTAAGCATCCTCGTCTTTCTAATAGCCAAGGCCATGCCGGGGGATGCATTGACTGGAATGATCGATCCGAGTATTGATCCAGCTGCAATGGATGCACAGCGTGAGAGGCTAGGCCTCAACAATCCGTGGTATGTGCAGTATTGGGACTGGATTACGAAAGCTGTGCAAGGTGACTTCGGACAGTCGTTTCGTTTCAAAATGCCAGTGTCTGATCTGATTGGCCAGCGCATGATGAATACCGTTTGGTTATCCATCGTCACTCTAATCCTTACTTACTTGATTGCAATACCGCTTGGGATTACAAGCGGACGCTATAACGACACATGGGGAGATCGATTGATTACAAGCTATACCTATATTGGATTTGCAGCCCCGCTATTTATTTTCGCTTTATTGATGTTATGGGTGTTCGGCTTTCATTTTGGTTGGTTTCCAACAGGGGGAAGCGTCGCTCCAGGACTGGAACCAAGTACTCTTCAATATGCTATGAGCAAATTTTATCATTTGCTGCTCCCAGCCATCTCGATGGCTCTTATCGCAACCGTGTCGACGGTTCAATATCTYCGAAGCGAAATCATTGATACGAAGCAAAAGGATTTCATTATCACAGCAAGAGCAAAAGGCGCCTCAGAATCCCGCGTTTATAATCGCCATATTTTAAGAAATTCGTTATTGCCGATCGCAGCTTTTTTTGGTTATGAGATTACTGGACTCATCGGAGGCACGGTGTTCATAGAGGGTATCTTCAGTTATCCAGGAATGGGTCAACTATTCTTAAGCTCAATCGCTCTGCGGGATTTCAGCGTCGTTACTGCGCTTGTTTTATTGTATGGAGTGGCTTCTATTGTCGGGGCATTAATCTCTGACATTGTTTTGAGTATCGTTGATCCTCGTATTCGAATTAAATAAGAACTCGAGATGTTGAGGTGAAAGAAATGAGAAAGACGAACATTCCCATAACCGCGCTCCAGGTGCCGGATAAAAGCCCGTCAAGCTTGAATATTATTTGGCGGGAAATCGTACGAGACAAAGTCGCATTCGTATCATTAATTTTTTTGAGCGTAGTTATTCTTTCTGTGTATGGGATCTCGCTTGTTCTGAATCAGGAGCAAATTGTATCGGTTGATTTATTCGCACTGAAAAAGCCGCCGTCATCCGAGCATTTGTTAGGTACGGACTATGGAGGCCGCGATGTTTTTGGGCAATTAATTATTGGGACTCGAAATTCATTAACGATTGCTATTATTGTTACTGCGTTTACAGGAGTCATTGGCGTATGTGTTGGACTCATTTCCGGTTATTTCGGTGGTACGGTTGATAATATCTTTATGAGATTTGTTGACTTTTTTATGATCCTGCCGACCTTGATGATCGTGATCGCGTTTGTTACAGCCGTGCCTAAATATAATATTTGGTCTTTCTCGCTTATTATGACCGCTTTTTTGTGGATGGGGATTGCTAGATTAATTCGTTCGAAAGCGCTGCAGGAGAAGGAGCTCGATTATGTTCAGGCATCCAAAACATTAGGCTCCTCTAATTTTAAAATCATGATGGTCCAGGTATTGCCGAATTTAAGCTCCATCATCATTGTAACGATGACTTTGAACTTGGCGGCAAATATCGGTTTGGAGTCTGGACTATCGTTTCTTGGCTTCGGGTTTCCTGAGAGCATGCCCAGCTTAGGCACGTTGGTCAGCTATGCTAGAGACCCGCAAACGCTCGAGCTTAGATGGTGGATATGGTTACCTGCATCGATACTGATTTTGGTACTGATGTTGAGTATAAACAATGTCGGTCAAGCGCTAAAGCGTGCGACGGATGCAAGACAAAGAAAAGGATAATAAAGGAGGAGAATGATGGTGAAGAAGAACACGATGTTTTCAAGGTCTTTATTTTTACCGCTTATGTTGGCATTACTAGTCTTTCTTGCAGCTTGTTCATCTAATAACGGGAGTGTAGACACGCCGAGCCCGACTGATGGTGCGGCGAAGCCAACGGAGAGTGCCGCTCCTGCGGAAACCGAGAAGCCTGCTCCAGACGATGGTCTTTATTCCATTGAGGATTTCAGCAATGTGAAGAAAAATGAGGGCGAAGCCATAAAGGGTGGTTCCATTACATTTGGCCTTGTATCAGATACACCATTTGAAGGGACGCTGAACTGGAACTTTTATTCCGGTGATCCGGATTCACAAGTACTAAACTGGTTTGATGAAGGGCTGCTTACTTGGGACAAAAGCTATGTATATACGAATGATGGGGCAGCAACGTATGAAGTGTCTGAGGATGGCAAAACATTTACGCTTACGATTCGCGATAATGTAAACTGGCATGACGGCAAGCCAGTAACTGCAGAGGATTGGTTATTCGCTCATGAAGTCATCGGCAACCCCAAATATGACGGTCCACGGTATGATTCGAATTTCACTAATATCGTAGGGATGACGGAATTCCATGAAGGAAAAGCAAAAACGATCTCAGGAATTGAAGTTTTAGGCGAGAAAAAGCTTAAAATTACGTATATTCAATCATCTCCTTCCCTTTTGACCGGTGGTGTATGGAATTATCCATTAGCGAAGCACATCTTCGGCAATATGGATGTGGCTAAAATTTCGGCTTCTCCAGAGGTTCGTGAGAAACCAATCGGCTTCGGGCCATTTAAAGTAAAAAGCATCGTTCCTGGGGAATCTGTTGTTTTTGAGAAAAATACAGATTACTGGCGCGGTGAGCCTGCACTAGATGAGGTTGTATTGAAAGTAATTAATCAAACAACCGTTGTACAACAATTGAAAACTGGCGGTGTCGATCTCGTTGATTCCTTCCCGGCGGATCAATATCCAGATAATGCGAGTCTATCAAATCTTGAATACTTAGGTGCAATTGACCGTGCATATACGTATATTGGCTTTAAACTAGGCAAGTGGGATGCTGAGGCTGGCAAAGTCGTTCCTGATCCAAAATCGAAAATGGGCGATGTAAACCTGCGGAAAGCGATGTGGCATGCGGTCGATAACGATCAGGTCGGCAAGCAATTCTATCACGGCCTGCGCTGGAATGCGACGACACTTATTCCGCCTTCTCACCCAGAGTACCATGATGCTACTAATAAAGGCCTTGCCTTTGATAAAGATTTGGCTAACAAGATTTTGGATGATGCTGGCTACAAAATGAACGGCAAATTCCGTACAAATCCAGATGGCAGCGAATTAGCTATTAACTTTATTTCCATGACAGGCGGAGATATTGCACAGCCGCTTGCTCAATATTATGTACAGTCATGGCAAGCGATTGGCTTGAACGTAAAGCTGGAAATGGTGGAGTTCAACACTTTCTATGATCGTGTAGGAAGCACAGGAAAAGATGATCCAACAGTAGATGTGTATCAAGGCGCTTGGGGCGTAGGAATTGACGTTGATCCAGCTGGCTTATACGGGCGCGATGCGATTTACAACTTCCCTCGTTATGCTAGTGACGAACAGGATCGCTTGCTTAAAGAAGGGGTTTCAGAAGCGGCCTTTGATGTGAAGGTACGTCAAGGCATCTACAAGGAATGGCAGGAGCTGATGGTGAAAGACATTCCTGTATTCCCGACGCTGTATCGCGCCGTTATCGTTCCAGTTAATAAACGGGTACTCAATTTCGCCATTGGAGATGGAACGGGCATTTATTTGCATCAGCTTGCAGTATCTCAAGATAAACCGGTTGTAGCGAAGTAAAGCGGTGGTTATTATTTTAGAATAAGTAGAACTTATTATAGTTAAAAGAGCCTTCAAAGCCACGCTGCTAGTGGTTTTGAAGGCTTTTTATTATTTCCCTTGATTAACGAGCCACTCTGTCAGCTCTTCAGATTGAGCTAGAACAGCGATGGGGTCATAATACCATGATCTCTCTTCAGGCCATATGTAGATGTGGCCATTTTTTACAGCCGGAAGATTGCCCCAGATCGGGTCGTTTTGAAAATATTCTATCGTACGGTCATTGGATGTCAAAATAATATAATCGCCTGCATACTTGGACAGCATTTCCGATGAAATTTCAGCCCACTGCTTCTTCATGATTTCATCGGCAACATCGACAGGAGGTTTACGGCCTAATGATTGATAGATGGGTTGGCCGCCGCGACCGAAGTTGTCTCCATAAACCCAAGTCGTTTTATCGCTGTACTCCATGATGGAGAAGGTTGCACCCTCAGGAATAGCTTTATCTACCTTAGCTTTGGCTTCTGCAATGCGTCGGTCATATTCGGCCAGCCATGACTTAGCTACATCTTCTTTTCCGAATAAATCTCCGAAATAGGTCAACTCAGCGTGAACATTTTTTAATTCTCCGTATGGGATAACAATCGTTGGTGCAATTTTACGGAGCTGCTCGTAGCTGTCTCCGTTGGCTGTAATGATGAGATCGGGGGAGAGGCTGATTATGTTTTCAGCGGATGGCTCTCCATAAATTCCTGTATCTGCAACGCCTGCCAGCGCTTCTTTGAAATAGTAGTTTTCTATCGTAACACCCGGAGATCCTGCCGGAATAACATCAAGAGCAATCAGGCTGCCCAAGTATTCTTCGGCTACAATCCGCTTCGGATGAACCGGAATTTCGATGTCGCCTTTAACCGTGGAGACCGTCTTGAATTTCGCAGCTTCCGGCACGGCCGTTTCGGGTGTGGTCTCTTCGGTGCCGCTTGATGGTGCTCCAGCGTTGGTTGGAGCTTTTTCTGTTCCACAAGCGGAAACGAGAACCGCTAACAATAGTAATGAAACGGCAAAAATGAAACGACGGCTGCTGTAAAACTTCTGTTGAAAAGAAAACAATGTCATATCCCCCTTATTTAAAACGATAATCATTCTCAGTAACACTTTACCGTGTAATCTTGAAAATGACTATGGACTAAAATGATGTGTAGTCATGCAGATTTGTGACGTGAGGTCATCGCACGAAGCAACTCTCGAAGCTGCGCTTGCGTAGAGATCGGGTCGTATCCGCAAAACATATCTGGCTCATTAAGCAGGTATACTTGCTTATTCTGGACAGCTTTCAGCGCAAGCCAGCGAGGGGAGTGAAATAAACGATCCATTTGAATCAGATCACGCTGGCAAGAAGGCAATGAAGTAATGAAAATATGGTCGGCCGGATAAGATGCAATGGTTTCGATATCTGCTTCCACATATCCACGAGCGAAAAAGCCTTGTTCCAGCAATTCGGAGGGAGGCTGAAATCCGAGATCATCATAAAGAATTTGACTGCCTCTGCCATGACTGCTGCTGCAGCAATAAGCTTTGTTCGAATCAATCTCCCATACAACGGCGGTACCGCGATAGCCAAGCTGGCGATCCAGCCTATGATTGCTTCTAATGATCAACTGATCATAATAGGCGAGCCACGCTTCAGCTGTCTGATGTTTATCTACAATGTCAGCAATCATAAGGAACTGTTCGCGCCAGTTCATCGTCATAAAAGGGAGTTCCACCACTGGCGCGAGCGGAAGCAGGTCCTTATTCTCTTCCGCCGTATTGTAGCTAATAATGACATCAGGCCTTGCAGCAGCGATCGCTTCATAATAGGTGGAGGGAGTTTGGCCGTATGTATTTAACTTCTGACTGGTGTTTACAATCAACTTGTTATTGGAATGCTCCAACCAGGTTGTATAGACGCCAAGCTCTGGGATAACGCCGAGCGCCATTAGGCTAGCGGTATGATTTAGATTCAATGCGGCAATCCGTTTGTGCTTGCGCTGATAGGCGGTGGGGGAAAGCCCGACAGCTTCTTTGAATTTACGGCTTAAATAAAAGCCTTCCTTATAGCCGACTTCTTGAGCAAGAGTATTCAGATCAGGAGCTCCGACAAGGATACGCCGCTGCGCGCTGCGAATTCGCAGCAAGGTTAGATAGGCATTGAAGGTGCGTCCCGTATTTTTGCGGAATGTACGTGAGAAATGCTCTTGGCTTACATTAGCTTGTTCAGCCATTTGCTCCCGCGTCAGATCCTTATTAAAATGCGTCTCCATATATTGAATGGCATGCTCAAGCCAGTAGTTGGATGGCTGCTTCAGAGCATTACGTTCTTTGTACAGCTCCACAAGCAGCTCAATAAACAACTGTTGAGACTGAAGCGGTTCACTTAATTGGGGCTCTCTCCACACCGTTTCCAGCTCGCCGGCTAATCTAAGGATTCCGACCGGACAGCGATGCAGCGGTTCAGGGTGATTGAGCCCACAATGCTCGGAGCCCTCCGAAGTCAAGCAGCGATAAGCAATCTGGATACCGCGCAGCGAGGGGGAAGCCTTCCATTTTAGACGCTGAAGGGCATCGCATAACACGACGCTTCCACGCGCTATCTCATACAACTGATCGTTAATAGAAAGCTCAGCTGTACCGCTCGATACGATGAAAATTCGGGAAAATGGTGCCGATTCTTCAAAGAAGCGGTCTGCCACCGTTTCATTATCTACTCTAGTTACTTGGACAGGCATATAAAATAAATGGGAGGCAAGGGACATTTCTTCACAAGCAGGGGACATAGGCAGTTCACTCTTTCTGGATGATGATAAATCCATCGACTTCTCTCATTATAAATGATAACAGTTCTCAATTACAATGGATAGCGCTCATCATACAGAAAAGAGCTGAGAAGGATTAATCCTTCTCAGCTCGTGCTCTTGGTAATCTGTGAATTGATATTAGAATAATGGACCAGGCATGCTGCAGCCTGGAAAAGAATTAACATCTTGAATCGTATTAATGGGATATTGCTTCGTCGCAAATTGACTCTGATACAAGTATTCCTGCAGCACTAAATTACCGCCGGTAATGCTGCATAAAACGCCTGTTACACCTTGTCCGTTCATTAAAGAGACGCCGACTGGCTGGCCGACTAATCCTAAAGCCTTCGAATACCATGACATTTGAAGCATAAAAGAATCACCTCCACCATGCATTGTATGTTAGACATTGGCGGAGGGTAACAGAGGTCAACAGAGGTCAACCTCTATTACTTACATGCTTCAGCGAAAATACGAGCCATCTGCTCGCTGTCCGCTTCTCTGTAGACATAATCATGATAATGGGGCTTGTGAATGCCCTGCCAACCTTTTTCCACCGCGCTTTTATAATAGTGTATGGCACGATCCTGCTCTCCGGTCAAATAAAACAAGCAAGCGGCATTCCAATACAGCGCGGCATCTCCGTTCCAATCCCAGCCTTGATCAAGAGCTTGTGCGTAGCTCCATGCTGCACGTGCATAGTCTCGTTCCACGCCATATCTCGTATCTCCACGCAGATAATGGTTCCCGTTAACAAGGAGATTATTTAAAGGCAGATTCCATCCGAACAAAACGGGGAAATCAATAAGCAGCTTAAACCCAGCAGCTATAGCGGTTTTTTGCGAGCCTATATTGCTTGACCAGCATTGCCAGCCTACTCTTGTCATACCTCGTTGCTTCGCAAGTGACAGTGCACCTAACGCTGTTTTTCGAGCCCATCCGTTGCCTCGATATTGTTCATCTGTTTGAATGCCAAGCTCACATTCATCCCCGACTACCCAATCGGTCAGGCACCAGCTGATGATGGCGGGCCCTTCATCCGTGTCTTGAATTGCAGCGCATCCAAAACCTCTATCCTCATAAGCTTCAATGGAGGCCCAGCCACCTTGAATTTCACTGATGACGCCAACGAGCCCTATTAAATCTTCTCTTTTAAGAAAGCTGCTATCTACCGGAAAAATATGATCAGCAAGCTTAGTCTCTATTCCGTCCAGATTGTGAGTAAAGGTCATTCGGCCAGTTCGCAGAGGCAGCAGATCCTTCATCACGAGGCTGAGCATATTTTCCCATTTCTCATCCGAGGGATAGAAGAGCACATAATCAAGCCGTCCGATGGCTGCAAGCTTCAGCAAAAGTTCTTCTTTAAACAGCTTGTTTACTTCTTCAAAAAATAAATGATTTTCAGGGCTGCCGCCTAAAAATATACCTTGAGGGCTTGTTAATACAGCTGTCGCGCTGTCAATGGACAAGAAAACTCTACCGTGCAAAACACCTTCAATGACACCTTGAATCGATAAATGGTGCTTCAAAGCTCCAAAAAGTGCTGCTGCTTTAGAGAAGTTTTCGCTGGTAAGTTCCGTTCCTATCGCTTTCGAAATATACATAAACTTATTTCCTCCCAGAAGTATGTGAGAGGTTTATTTAATTATAAATGTAAACCTCTCACATGCTTTTTGATTTGATTGTTCTTATTCAAACATCATCACTCCTTTTAACGTAGTAGAGGTCATACTCTAGGTGCTGTTGATACCATGTCTAAATTCATTATGCTTAGTGGAAATAGGCACGGCAAGGTGCTGTTTATTTATACTTAAACTTTACTGATTTCACACAAGTGTAATTTAACCAAAAATGATTTTTACTAAAATAGAGGATTAAGCTTGCAGCAATGACAACTTAGCAAAAAATATCAAAAACAGCCTTCTTCCTTCTGCTATTCTAGAGTCAAAGGAGGCGCACCTTTGATTACTCACAACATCATTCAAAAAAGTATCCAGTACATGGAGGATAACCTTCAGGATGAACTGACACTTGAACAAATAGCTGCACACGCTGGTTTTTCTCCATACCATTTTCACCGTTTATTCCGAAAGGAAGTAGGCATAAACATAGCGGATTATTTGAGAAGCCGCCGACTTTGTTATGCATCTAGACTGCTACTAAACACGGATGAAACGATCATTACGATTTCGTTGAACTGCTATTTTGAAAGCCAGGAAGCATTTACAAGAGCATTCAAGAAGATGTACAGCATGCCGCCGGGCCGTTACCGTAAAATGTTTGCACCACATACGTATTCTACTTTAGGAGGAGATTATATGGATCAAGCTTCACCTGTGAAAGACTGGTTCCTGACGGGAAGCCAGCCTCAAAACTATGAAATGGGGGTTGACCGCAGCATTGTTCATCAAGGAAATGCATCGGGGTATTTGAAGGCGCTTAGTGCAGAGGAACCGGGTCAATTTGGTACGATGATGCAGCAATTTAAAGCTGAGAAGTTTGTCGGTCGCAGAATGAGATTCACAGGTTTTGTAAGGACAAGCGGGGTACAGGAATATTGCGGCTTGTGGATGAGGGTGGACAACAACGCTCAGGATATTTTGCAGTTTGATAATATGAATAATAGAAAAATTATTGGCGATACGGGCTGGAATCATTACGCTATCGTATTGGATGTTCCTGATAACAGTGCGACCATATCCATTGGTGTACTGCTTATGGGCAAAGGGCATGTATGGGTGGATAGCTTCAAGTTCGAAGAGGTTGATCTCAGCGTGCCAACAACTAATCTTGAGATGGAAAGCGAGCTGCTGGATGGGCCGTCTAATCTTTCATTCGAGGAATAATAAAGAGTAGATAAGCTGCATGGCTGCGATTCCAAGGATTGACATAAATTTAGAATGAACATATAATACCTAGTAAATAACTTGGTTTATTTGCAAATGATCTACAAAAAAACCAATGAACTAGAGGAGACTACAAAATGGCTGTTCAAACGTTTAAAGCAACTGCTCAATTACAAGAGGGCGTAAAGGTTTTAACGAAGTCTAGACATTTCGAGCTCACGATCGATGAGCCCAAAAGCTTGGGCGGGACAGATACGGGGATGAATCCTGTTGAAGCGCTGCTCGCTTCATTAGGAGCTTGCCAATCGATTGTTGCTAGAGTTTACGCTCCAAAGTTTGATGTTAAACTGGATGACTTCAGAGTAGAGGTAGAAGGCGACATCGATCTTGATGGATTTTTCAATAAATCGGATGTGCGTCCTGGTTACTCGGATATTCGCTATACCTTCCATATCAAAACCGATTCACCAAAAGAAAAGGTTGAGGAATTCGTGAAGTTTCTAGAGAGCAAATGTCCAGTTGGCGACACCATCGCACATCCGGTTAACGTGAAACTAGAAAGCATCGTTATTGATCATTAATTTTAAGCTGTTCGCTATCATTAAATGTTCATACATAAAGACAAAGCAGGCTAGGTTTCCCCTTTATGAGGGGAACCTGGTCTTTTTTTTGAAAAATACATTAATTTCCTATTTAACGGATAAATGATAACTCGTAAGGGCATTATCCTTAAAGGTAACAAATACTTCACTTATTGAATAGGGAGGAACAAAATGAGTAAGTTTATGACAAGGCTCGTGTTGATCAGTATTTTTACTCTGGCGATTGTTGCTCCTCAGGCAGCAAGTGCTAGGGAGCAGACCATACCAATGCTGCGCGAGGTGAAACAAACATCGCCTAATCAACTGCTCATCACTTACGACCAGCCAGTTGATAAAACAAAAGGCATAACGCCAACAAATTATTGGATTCAGAGTACAACGGATGTTACACCAACAGGCATCGCAACCCTTGGCAAAAATGATCAAGTGAATCCAAGCAATTCATTAACAGCGAGTAAAGTATCGATAGCTGCGGCAGACAGTCAAAACCAAAGCTTTGTGCTTACCTTTAACCAGAACATATCCAAGGGTAAGTCCTACAAAATGATTATTTGTTATGTAACAACGCCTGGCGCACCTCCTTTTACAGGTGATAACGGCTCTGCAACCTTTATTGGTCAATAGCTCTCTTTTTTTCATAAAAAGGCGGGCTTTACCTTTAAGTCATAAGCGCATATAAAGCCGAATGCCTCTTACTGGAGGACATTCGGCTTTATTATTACAAAGTCATTATGATGCAAGCATACGTTAAGATCTTAAATATTATATATCATGTTTGCTTGCGAATTAAATTGGCTTTATTTTAATAGCATAAAAACGAATAACAAAATAACGATATTGTCATTACACTCTTGATTTGATATAGTAGGCTAAAATCACCGAGAGGGGGGACAGTGCTGAGCTAATGGATCTTCCAGCTGTCTGAAGTGGATGAATCGCTCACTGCCCAATATGACAAATGATCTTCCGTTGAATAAGGAAACGATTTTAGATGCAGCTGAACAGGTGCTTAGACGTTATGGGCCTGATAAAAGCTCGGTTGTGGATGTAGCTAAGGTGCTGCAAGTAAGCCATGGTACGTTGTATCGCCACTTTGCAAGTAAAGCTGCATTGCGAGAAGCGGTAACGGGGCGCTGGCTGGAGAGATGCATCGCATTGCCTTTAGAAGCGATAGCCAATCAAACCGGCGGCAGCTCTTCAGAGCGCTTGCGTTTATGGATGGAGACGCTCATCCGCAGCAAGCGGAATTATGCAGCCAATGATTCAGAGATGTTTGCGATGTACGCGGCTGTCACTGTAAATGCGGTTGAAATGATCACCGATCATGTGAACCGCTTGATAGGGCAGATCACGCAAATTATAGATGAAGGAATACGTTCAAACGAATTCAAGTCTGGACAAGCCGAGAACTTAGCGAAGGCCGTATTTTTTGCAACGTCGAAATTTCATCATCCTGCACATGCCAATGAATGGTTGGCAGAAGACATCGATGAACAGTTCAAATTCGTATGGAATTTACTGCTTAGTGGAATCGTATAATGTGAAGCCCCATGATGATTTTAATCAGAGGGGCTTTTTTATTTATAGATAAATCTTCTTTAAATAAAATGACAAATAATAAAAAATGTCACTTGATATTTGTCTGTGGCGAGAATATAATCAGATCATAATGATGTAGATGCCAAGGAGGGAATAGTTTTGGAGAAGCGTTTAGCTGGGAAAGTAGCATTGGTAACGGGAGCTTCAAGGGGAATAGGTCGGGAGATTGCTGAGCAATTAGCGGGTAACGGTGCAAAGGTTGTTGTGAACTTCACGAGTAGCCCAGGCAAAGCAGAAGAAGTAGTAAATGGCATTAAGCGTTTAGGTGGTGAAGCTATAGCGATTCAAGCTGATATTAGTATCGTTGCGGAAGTAGAGGCTATGTTCAGCAAAACGTTAGAAGCTTTTGGACAAATAGATATTCTTGTGAATAACGCGGGTATTATGATTACGAAGCCGATTGCTAATATGACGGAGGAAGACTTCGATAAGCAGTTCGCTATTAATGTGAAGGGCACATTTTTTGCTTGCCAGCAAGCGGCATTGCATATGAACGCTAACGGAAGAATTATCAATTTCTCGACTTCGGTTGTTGGCGCGATGTTCCCGACGTATAGCGTGTATGCAGCGACGAAAGGAGCAGTTGAACAGATCACTCGCCAACTAGCGAGGGAGCTTGGTCCAAAGGGGATCACCATTAATGCCATTGCACCTGGTCCTGTTAACACGGAGCTCTTTAAGGTAGGGAAATCAGAAGAACAAATATCGGGTATTGCCAATATGAATGCATTCGGAAGATTGGGTGAACCTGAGGATATTTCGAGTGTGGTGCTGTTTTTGTCCAGTGACGAGTCACAGTGGATGACAGGTCAGACGATTCGAGTGAATGGCGGTTTTGTATAATTTTGTTGTGAACAAAAAAGACGAGTCCGATCGCAGTTTCTGCGGAACGGGCTCGTCTTTATTTACGCCGTGAAGCTTAGAATAAGGGCAGAAAGCTCACTTGCTATTTTTCGTCCTCATTCACTTTCTCATCAAACCACATCGGATCATCGTTATCCACGTTGTAGTTGATAAGAAGCTCTTCGCCAGCTTTTACGTCTGAGTAAGTAAAGAAGTTAACGACATGATTGTCAAAATCAAGATCGTGATAAGCATTTGGGGTATAGGAATGGTTGAACAACATGCCGTATCCAAGCAGGATCGCAGTGTGATTAGCGCCATACTCAAACACATAATCAGCAAGCATCGTTTTCTCTATGTGCTCATGCTCCTCATTCGGGAAAGGAATGACCGGGGCTTCATGAAACAGTACGCCTTTTGCAATATCAACCTTCGCAAATACTCCTCTATTAAATTCTCCATCGCTAAGCTTAGAAGTCTTTACCTCAATCATGTTAGTCACCTACGGTTCTTTAGTCTAAGGAGCTCGTTGCCATTGCATTAAGCTCGCTCACCTTAGGTAATATATCAATTTAATGAGTAAATAGCCAGCGGCTTCGGTAAACGTTATTTCATAACGATCCATTATTGTGGGAACATTTATCATTTTCAGCCCGTCTAGGTTATGAGGTGATGATGATGAACCAAAAAATTCTGCTATACCTTTTATGTGGAGTCATTCTGTTAAGTACAGCACTTATTGTTAACCCTAAAGCAGCTTTCGCATGCTCGTGTGCAATGTCGCCATCTGCAGAGACGCAGGTAAAAGATGAGCTTGGACGCAAGACTGCCATTTTCACTGGAAAAGTAATCAAGGTAACACAGCCTCCTAAGAAAAAAACGATGTCATCTGCTGATCTCGTTCAAGTAGACTTTGAAGTAGCAACGGTATGGAAAGGAAAACTCAAGCAGCAGACAGCTGTATATACAGCGATGAGTTCTGCAAGCTGCGGATATGAAAAATTTAATGCAGGTGATACCTATATCGTGTCTGCTAATGACAGATCAGGAAAGCTTGAAACAGGGATATGTGATTTAACGAAGCTGGTTTCTGCTGCAGGAGAAGAGTTGAAGGTACTAGGCAATGGTTATAATCCGCTGCCCTTAAGCGCTGGCGAGGTTTTGCATGCTAACGAAAGCGGAGCAACAAAGCTGCAGATCATCATAGGTGCGCTAGCCCTTTTTATGATCATTGGGATTGTTGTTGTGCGAGCACGACGTCGTCAATAAAGGAATGAAGGATGTTATATTTATAGGTTGTATATGTGCAAAAAATAAGCCGTAAGCTCTTTAAGAGGATTACGGTTTTTTTGCATGCTCTTATAGGCTTCGAAAGTTATTTTCCTGCATGAATAAGAAGATAGGAGTAAGACATACCCTAACCTAATCCATTGATTTCTTATTTACATTCATAAAATCTATGGTTAAATGGGGAGTGGCGAAACGAGGTGATTGAACAGGTGCTTCGTCAAAAAGCATTAATTTTGGAGGGGTACATGTGTACAAGCTGCTGCTCGTTGATGACGAGCCGGAAGTTACGGAAGGATTAATGAGTGAGATTGATTGGAAGAGCTGCGGTTTCTCAGAAGTTAGAACAGCAGGAAACGGCAAGGAAGCGATGGAGATTTTTGAGAAAATGGAGCCTGATGTGCTCATTACAGATATTAGTATGCCATATATGAACGGTCTGGAGCTGTCGGAATGGGCTAGAAAGGTATATCCCATTACACGAATTGTCATCTTATCGGGTCATGATGAATTTGAATACGCGAAGCAGGCCATACATTTGCAGGTAGAGGCTTATGTTTTGAAACCGTTCTCGGCAAAGCAGCTAACGGACACGATTGCGGAAGTAGCGAAGCGCATGGATGAAGAACGTGAGAAGCGAACCAATATTGAGCTTCTGGAGGAGCATTACCGCACCAGTCTGCCTATCGTGCGCGAGAAGTTTCTTTCCTCTTTAATTACTCGCAAACAGTCTTATAAGGACATTTCTATAAAAGCAGCGAAATACGGCATGGAGCTGGATGGTGAAGGGTACATCGTATCCATTATTGCAGTTAATCACTCTGAACATCAGAAGGATGCTGAGCTTCAACCACCCTCACATTCACTTGCTTCGTCAACAGATTTGGATCTGAAGCTATTCTCCGTGTGCAATATCGCGGCTGAAATATGGAATAGACATGAGCTTGGCAAAGTTTTTATTCATCAAGATCAAGTTGTACTGTTCACGGTCAGCCCAGAACCCAATAAGGAAGTGGTTATGGAGCAAACACAGGATGCGTTAAAGGAAATACTGCAAAGTATCGAGAGGTTTTTACGTTTTCCCGTCATGATTGGCGTTGGAACCTTCACACAAGATGTTGGAAATCTCAAGTATGCCTATGAGGCTGCAACGGTTGCTCTAGATTATCGCCGGATTCTTGGCAACAACCTCATCATTTGTATCGATGATATGGAAAGTCGTGTGAATGACAAGCTTCTCTTCGATGAATGGAAGGAGCAAAATCTAGTTCGAACGGTGAAGCTTGGTACCGAGAAAGAGCTGGAGGAAGTAATTGATGGACTTTTTGATGAAATATCCCGCATCCAGGCTCCTGTTCATGAGTACCAGCATTATTTGCTCGAGATGGTAACGGCGATTATCAAGCTGACCAAAGCTTATGAGAGTGACAATGATGACATTTTCGCAGGCGGATGGGGCATATTGAATCAATACCAGAAGCTGAACAGCATGCAGGAAACGAAGGCTTGGTTTGGAGATTTATGTGCTAAGGTGAGAGTTCGTATCGCCAGCCGCAGGCAGCATACATATAAACAAATCGTAGAGGATGCCATTCACTATACGAAAGAGCATTATCACGATAGTGATTTGTCTATTGCGAAGGTGTGTGCCCATCTGCATATCAGCGCAGGATATTTTAGCGGTCTGTTCAAAAAAGAGTTGAAAATGACGTTCGGTGCTTATTTGCTGCAGCTTCGAATGGAACAGGCAAAGGAGCTTCTTCGCACGACAGAGCTCAAAGCATTCGAAATTGCGGAGAAAATCGGATTTGCCGATCCGAATTATTTTAGCCTCAGCTTTAAGAAATATGCCGGATTGTCTGCCAAAGAATATCGCAGCGGCTTACTGGGACAAGAAAAATGATAAACCGCAAAAGCATACAGTTTATATTAACCGTTTCTATTACGATATTTTCTGTGTTTATTATATTGCTTGTCAGCGTTGTATTATACGGTCGTTTCTCTGCAACCGCGCAGGAAAATGCCTTTCGCAACTCACAGCAAATTGTCGATCAAGTAAGCTACAATCTTGAAAATTATATAGAGGTCACGTCTGACTTGTTCAATATGATGCATCATTCAATCGGACAAAGCGCCGATGTGAAGTCCGATGGGATGCGCCGCCAGCTGGAATCGATGATGTCGACGCGTTCGGACACGGTATCACTCACCTTATTCGATGATAAAGGTCAACTGCTTATCGATTTACCGAATGTTGAGCTGAAGGAAACGCTGAAAGTGACGGAGGAAGGCTGGTTTCGAAGCGCACTCGATTCAGCAGGTCACTTATCTATATCGCTTCCGCATGTTCAAAATTTGTATAAGCAGCAGTTCCGATGGGTCGTATCGATGAGCAAAAGCATCACAGTGCAGCATCAAGGCAAGCAGGTTCATGGCGTTTTGCTGATGGATGTCAATTTCAATACGATTGATGAGCTGTCCGAACGAGTGAGCTTGGGGCAAAAGGGTTATGTGTACATGCTGGACGAGTCTGCCGGCAACATTGTTTATCATCCGCAGCTTGAGCTCATCTATGCGAAGCTGAAAGAAGAGAATGTTGAGCTGGCGCTTAAGCATACGTACGGCAGCTTTATTGACGATTCTACGGATGAGGCAAAAATGATAAGCGTTCAAACGATTGGCAACGTCGGCTGGAAGGTAGTAGGCGTATCCTATTTGGATGAGGTGATGACGACAAGCGGGCAATTAAACCGATCGATGTCCAAGCTTGTTATAGGCCTAGCGCTAATCGTATTTTTATTATCGAGTTTAGTCGCACGGAGAATCTCAAGACCGATCAAACGACTGGAGCTTTCGATGAAAAGCGTAGAGCGGGGCGACTTCAACCTGGCCGCCAGCGGCGAAGGGCCGCTTGAGATCAAGCGTCTTGCAGATCGGTACAACATTATGATCGGTACGATCAAACAGCTGATGGAACGAATTGTAAGGGAACAGGAGAGCAAACGAAAGTACGAGCTGGAAGCGCTGCAAGCGCAGATCAATCCACATTTTTTATACAATACGTTAAATACGGTCGTACGCATGGTGGGCATGAACAAAAATGAAGAAGTGATTACGACGATTACGTCGCTGTCCAAGCTGTTTCGCATTAGTATAGGCAAGGGGAAAAGCCTAATCACGCTAGCGGATGAGATGGAGCATGCACGGAACTATTTGGTTATCCAGCACATGCGGTTCAAAAATAAATTCGACTATTCCTTTGATTTGCAGCAGGAGGCATTGTCGCTTGCTACCTTAAAGCTTATTGTTCAGCCTCTAATTGAGAACGCGCTCGTGCATGGCATTGAGCCCTCCGTTGACAAGGGGCATATTGCTATTTCCATGAGGCTTGAAGGCAGTGATATTGTGATCAAAATCGTTGATAATGGGCTTGGCATGTCGGAGGAGAGACTGGGTAAAATTCTTACAGGTGCTGTCATAAGCTCGAAGGGATCAGGTGTTGGGGTTATGAATGTGCAGGAGAGAATTCGACTGTTTTTTGGTCCAACTTATGGTTTGCATTTCGAGAGCGAGCAGGAAGTAGGCACAACCGTCACGATTCGTTTCCCTGCTCTTACGCTGCAGCAAGCTGAAGGAGGGGAAAAGCATAATGGTTAATCTCAAAGGCAGGGTCATTAGCTTGCTGCTCTTCATCATAGCTGTCCTTTTATTGTATTCCGCTCTCTACCCGGGTCCAGAAGTGCCGAAGCAGGAGCAGACTGGGAAGACGATTCAGCTTATTCTTCGGACGAGCAAAGGCGACTACTGGAAAAATGTGACGATGGGCGCACAAGCTGCCGTCAAAGAATTTGGCATTACTCTGCATGTCTCTGCTGGTGCAGATGAGGGGGATATCAAAGGGCAGCTGCAATCAGCTATGCAATCGCTGGAGACTCGGCCAGATGCAATTGTACTCRGARCAAATGATGATGCGGCATTTCAGCCTTTTTTGGAGGAAGCTGCAAAGCGGAATATACCAGTTATCGCAATGGACAGCTTGCTAACCTCGGGGAAGACGGCTTCTTATGTCGGAATGGACAATTACTTAGCTGGCAAAGAAGCGCTGCGGGAAATCGCCAGACAGCTTGGAGGCAACGGCGATGTTGCGATTGTAACGTATAGCAAGGGTGGAATTAATGGCATTCAGCGGGAGCGGGGAATCCGTGATGCAGTTAACGAATATGAGGGACTTCACCTTGTTGGCAGTCAATTGTGCTCGGAGGCGTACCAAGAATGTGAGCAAACCGTCAGCAGTATTTTAGATAAGCAAAAGGTAGACGGCATATTAACACTTAACACAGAAACGTCGATAGGAGCGGCGTATGAACTGAAACGCAGGCAAGCGGGCAATAAGATCAAGCTGGTAGGCTTCGATAGCTCGCCAGAGCTGCTGGAGCTGCTTCAGGAAAATCAGCTGCAAACATTAATCGTACAAAATCCCTTCAGCATGGGCTATCTTAGCGTCAAGCATGCATTAGCAGCAGCAAATGGACAAGCGGTTCCCGAGAAGGTTGAAATGAGTATGGAGCTTATAACGGAAGAGAATATGTTTTGGCTTAAAAATCAGAAGTTATTGTTCCCTGTTGTGCAATAATGCTCATTTTATATGCAAATAGATGAGGATATTAATAAAAGTGATGAGGATATTACATGTGAATCCCTCCAAAATTACGACATAATGAAGCAGTAGTTAATTCATCCACCAGGGGGATATAAATAATGAAAAAGTGGACAGCAGCGCTCGTTATTGGAGCATTAGCAGTTACAGCAGCAGGTTGCGGAAGCGCAAATGGCGACGGGAGCGCAAGCAGCTTGCCTAAGGCAGGCGTAGCCATTTATAAATTTGACGACACATTTATGAGCGGTGTGCGCAGCGCGATTGATACAGCGGCAGAAGGTAAATTGGCAGTAGATATCGTAGATAGCCAAAACTCGCAGCCCACACAAAATGATAAAGTTGATTTGTTTATAACTAAAAAAGTAAAAGCAATGGCAGTTAACCCGGTTGACCGTACAGCTGCTGGCATCGTTATTGATAAAGCACAAAAAGCTAATATTCCGGTAGTATTCATTAACCGCGAGCCGCTTGCTGATGATTTGGCAAAATGGGACAAGGCGTTTTTTGTAGGCGCAAAAGCTGAAGAGTCAGGCACTATGGAAGGCGAAATCATTGCTGAGTATTGGAAAGCACATCCGGAAGCGGACAAAAACGGTGACGGCGTGCTGCAATATGCGATGCTGAAAGGCGAGCCGGGGCATCAAGATGCTGAGCTTCGGACCAAGTTCTCTGTACAGGCGATTCAAGATGCTGGCATCAAAGTCGAGAATATTGCTGAAGATACTGCGATGTGGGATCGTGTTAAGGGCCAAGAAAAGATGGCAGCTTTCCTTGCTTCCAAAGGCGATAAAATTGAAGCTGTTCTGGCAAACAACGATGACATGGCGCTTGGCGCGATTGAAGCATTGAAAGCTGCTGGCTACTTTAAAGACAATAAATTTATGCCGGTTGTTGGCGTAGATGCAACAGATCCAGCTAAGCAAGCGCTGAAAGAAGGCACTTTGCTCGGTACCGTTCTAAACGATGCGTCGAACCAAGGTAAAGCAACGGTTGAGCTTATGCGCGTTCTTGCTGCAGGCGAAACACCAACGAAAGAGAACACAGGCTTTGAAATTACAGACGGTAAATACGTTTGGATTCCATACCAAAAGGTAACGCAAGAGAGCAAATAAGATAAGCGGTAAGATGGATGATCAAGAGCGGGGGAATAACGTCACTTGCGTTGCCCCTGTTTTTTTTCGCCTACTTTCTTGGCGGGCTGGACAAAGGGAGGCTATACGATGGCAAAGCAGCATCCTTATTTGCTTGAAATGAACGGGATTACCAAGACGTTTCCAGGTGTTAAGGCGCTAGATGATGTTACGTTAAAAGTACGGCCGGGCACGGTTCATGCGCTCATGGGCGAGAATGGTGCAGGTAAATCTACATTGATGAAATGTTTGTTTGGCATTTATAAGCCGGATAACGGCGAGATCATTCTTGATGAGCAAAAGGTTGATATTAAAAACTCCAAGGACGCATTGAATTATGGCGTCTCCATGATTCATCAGGAGCTGCATCCAGTGCCGCAGCGCAGCGTGATGGAGAACATTTGGCTTGGCAGATTTCCGGTAAGAGGCATAGCGCCTTTCCGGTTCATTGATCATAAAAAGATGTACCGCGACACAGCTCAGCTGTTCGAGGATTTAAATATGACGATTGACCCGCATCAGCTGGTCGGCGAGTTGTCAGTTTCCAAAATACAATCGCTCGAAATTGCAAAAGCGGTGTCCTTCAATTCCAAAATTATTGTAATGGATGAGCCTACTTCCTCGCTTACAGGCAATGAGGTAGAGCAGCTGTTCGACATTATCAATAAGCTGCGTGCACGAGGCGTTTCAATTATTTATATTTCGCACAAAATGGAAGAAATATTACGAATCTCCGATGACGTGACGATCATGCGCGACGGTAAATACATTGGTACTTGGCCAGCTCCTGAGCTGACCATCGATACGATTATTACGCGCATGGTTGGCCGAGATTTATCGGATCGATTCCCGGAGCGTACGAACATCCCAGGAGAAGTCATGCTACGCGTAGAGGGATTAACCTCGCCGCATGCACATTCCTTCAAGGATGTATCGTTCGAGCTGAGAAAAGGTGAAATTCTCGGAATAGGCGGACTGGTTGGGGCTCAGCGTACTGAACTGATTGAGGCGTTGTTCGGGCTTCGATCCGTAAAATCAGGTGTCATCTACAAGGATGGAAAGTCGATCACGATTAAGTCGCCAATCGATGCAAAGCGCCACAAAATTGCACTATTAACTGAGGAGCGCAGGGTGACGGGGATTTTTCCGGTGTTGTCCGTAACCGAGAACACAGCGATCGCTAATCTCGATTTATATCAGAATCGCTTTGGTTTCTTAAATGAATCAAAGATGAGATCGGAAGCAGCAAAAGGTGTTGAGAAATTCAAGACGAAGACGCCGTCTGTTGATCAACTGATTCGCAACCTATCCGGCGGTAATCAGCAGAAGGTGCTGTTAGCTCGCTGGCTGCTTACAAATCCTGATATTTTGCTGCTGGACGAGCCAACAAGGGGCATTGATATCGGAGCTAAATATGAAATTTACAATATTATTATTGAGCTTGCCAAGCAAGGGAAAAGCATCATTATGATTTCGTCTGAGATGCCAGAGCTCATTGGCATGTCCGATCGCATCATGGTGATGTCGGAGGGTCGTGCCACAGGTATTCTTGAAGGCAACATGGCAACCGAGCAAAGTATTATGCGGCTTGCAGCACAGACGGGCTTATGATGAAGGATTTAAAGGAGGTTTACGGCAATGGAAGCAGCTAAAGGTTTGAAAATAAAAAATGCATTTTCGCAAAATGCCATTTGGATTGTACTTGTCGCATTAATTTTAGGAATCGCCATTATTGATGCAAACTTTTTGTCTATAACAACGCTTAGAGATATGATGGTGCAGTCTTCTACGCGAGTCATTATTGCGCTTGGCGCTGCATTTGTTCTTATCACAGCGGGAACTGACTTGTCAGCAGGGCGTGTAGTCGGACTCAGTGCGGTCGTATCCGCATCGATGCTGCAAATGCCTGAATATGCGAGCAAGTTTTTCCCTAACCTGCCTGAGCTATGGGTGATCATTCCGATTGTAATCGCGATCACGGTTGGTTTGCTGGTCGGACTATTGAACGGCTTAATCGTAGCGAAATTTAACGTACCGCCTTTTATTGCTACACTTGGTACGATGGTCGCGGTGTACGGTGCGAATTCTCTTTACTTCGATATGCCGCCAAACAACTCGCAGCCAATCGGCGGTTTGCGCAGTGATTTCACTGAAATTGGTACAGGTGCTGTTGGCAGCGGCCAATTCTCTATTCCTTATATCGTATTAATCGCTATTTTTGTAGCGTTCATCGTATGGGTTGTCTTCAATAAAACGCGTCTTGGTAAAAACATGTACGCCATTGGCGGCAACATTCAAGCGGCTCATGTATCCGGCATTAACGTGGCTAAAAACTTGATGTGGATTTATGCAATTGCGGGTGCTTTGTACGGCTTAGCGGGTGTGCTCGAAGCAGCGCGTACGGGCGGCGCGTCGAACAACTACGGCAATATGTATGAGCTTGATGCCATTGCTGCATGCGTGGTCGGCGGCGTTTCAACAACTGGCGGCGTAGGCAGAGTGAAAGGGATCATCGCAGGTGTTCTTATTTTCACTGTCATCAACTATGGTTTGACTTATATCGGTATTAACCCGAACTGGCAGCTGATTATCAAAGGTTTGATTATCGTTGTTGCTGTAGCGTTTGATATTCGCAAATATGTAGCGAAGAAGTAAAACGAGAACGAAGCAGAAGCTGTCTCAGAAGGTCGATGACCTTGTGGCAGCTTCTTCTTTCATTCACACGATAGGTTTTCATTGTACTTCGCGCAACTGGTGGCAGCTATTCAGCAATGATGCTTTTAGATATGCAGGCTAAGACTTCTCCTCAATCACACGCTCAATATACTTCGCTACTCCATCCTCATCGTTGCTCTCTACGACTAGCGTGGACAGCTCAATGAGAGTAGGATGCGCATTGGAAACAGCGACCTTGGTGCCGGCAGCTTCGAACATCCCTAAGTCATTCAGATTGTCACCGAACACCGTAACGTCCTCAGGCGTACATTGCATCAGCTCAGCCCATTGCTTCAAGCCTTCTTTTTTATTGGCTTTGCTGTGGCTGAATTCTAGAAAATAATGATCTTTTATATATTGATCCTTCATGAGATGAACATGAACCCGATCGCCGAATGTACGCTGTACTTCATCCTTAAGCGGCTCAAGCTCATGCAGCAAGCCAATATAAGTCACAATCAGCGTCCTAAAGGCATCCGAGCATTCGAGCAGCGGCATTTCTCCAAAACGAGGATCATTAGGGCGGCTCTCGTAGAAGGTTATGTCGCCAATTCGCAGCAGCTTCTCGTGGAATACACGTTCCTTATCCTCCGCATCAAGGGCGAACAAGAAGGGAATTAGACTTTGTTTTCTTCCTAGATCAATAATTTGATTTGTCGTTTCGTTATCCAGCCAGTATCCGCCTATGACCTTAGATGAAATGGGATCAAAGATAACCGCGCCATTATATAAAACGATCGGATATTTCCACGGGATAACAGATACGATTTTGTTAGAGCTGATATAGCTTCTTGCCGTTGCGTAACTAATGATGATACCTTGCTTCATCGCATGGTTTATGACGTTTATCGTATACTCGGACAAGGTAGCATCCGATTGAAGCAGCGTTCCATCGAGATCTGTAAGGAAATGATTGTTTGCCATTAATAAAGCCCCCTGTTATTCATGATTAGGAAGTAGGGCTCCCGCCCATGCTTTCACGAGCCGGCGCAACCCTCGTTCCAATTCTTTCTCGTTTAATCCGCCGAACCCCAAATACAATCTTACAAAACGACCGGGCAGGATAGGCGTATCCTGTGCAGCATACACGTAAACGTCCTCCGAAGCAGCAAGCTTAATCAGCTCCTCGGCACTGCACATTGTTTGAACAGCGATTTCCACATGCATCCCTGCACAATCCCCATGAACCTGCACATGCTCGGGCAAATAAGTGTCAATGAGCTGAAGCATCTTAGCACGTTTTTTACGATAAAGATTGCGAACCTTCCTTACATGCCTGTACCAATGCCCTCGTTCCATGAACAGCTGCATGGCCCACTGATCAATGCGTGATGGACTCGTAAGTGTGTGCTCTATAGCTTGCAGCTTGCTGAGCAGCGGAGTCGGGACAACCATATAGTTCATACGCAGCGCGGGTGTGAAGGCTTTGGAAAACGTCCCAATATAAATGACGCTGCCCTGATGATCCATTCCTTGAAGAGAAGGGATGGTTTTGCCTGAATAACGAAACTCTCCGTCGTAGTCATCCTCAATGATATAGGCGCTGTTTGTGCTTGCCCAGTGGAGCAGCAGCTGCCTAGTGGAGTAAGGCAATGAGCTCCCAGTAGGACGATGTGAAGGAGTGACATATAAGATTCGAATTTGTTTGTCTTCTAATATAGAAACGAAGTTCTCCATGTTATGGATGGGGACAGGAGCGACGTTGTAGCCGTGCTGCTGGAAGGCAGCTCTTACCTGAGCGATACCGGCTTCTTCCACTGCAATTGTAGATGCACCGTGTAGCAATTTAGCGAGAATTTGTGTGCTGTAAGAAAAACCTGATCCAATAATGATTTGTTCAGGCGTGCAATTGACGCCTCTTGAACGCTTTAAATAGTAAGACAATTGCAAACGCAAATCGTATTCGCCCCGCGGATCGCCATACTGATGAACATAATTCGCATGGAGAGATAGGGCATCATGAAGGACGGACTTCCATGCGCGAATGGGGAATGATTGTCCGTCCACGGCGAGCAGGCTGAAATCGACGACTGCGTCGTTTTGGATAGGAATCGGAATGGAATGGCGATGTATGCTAGCTTTTTCTTCTAAAATCTCTGTATGAACCATGGCAGCAGCAGGAGTTAATTGTGACTGTATAACAAATAGACCGGCGCGCGGCTTGCTAACCACATACCCTTCTTCCAGCAGTATGTGATAAGCCGTTTCAATTGTCGTTTTACTAAGCTTCGATTGCTCGCGGAGCGATCGAATTGATGGAAGCTTTGTTCCATCCGCTAGAGCACCAGATTGGATGAGTTTCCGTAAATGTCTGTACAACACCAAATAGACAGGGCCTTGCTCTTCTTCTGAAAGGTTGATATCCATCTTATCACCACACAATCTGACCCTTAAAATTCATATAAATCTGACACTGTGGTAGAGGTCAATTTCAGTATAAACTTTGGCATAGGCTTCCATCAATAACAAGAAATATAAATGGAGAGAAGGGGTTGCTATGCCGCAAGTAGAAGGAACCGTTGAAAGTAGATTGGCAACATTAGGGATTATTGTACCAAAGGCGAGCGAGCCCGCAGCTAAATACGCTAACTGCGTATTTTCAAATGGACTTCTGTTTGTTTCTGGCAAAGGACCTGCGGCCACGATAAAAGGGAAGCTTGGCAACGAGTTTACGACAGCAGAAGGTTATCAACTCGCTAGGCAGACAGGAATTGAAGTTCTCGCCGTATTAAAGCATTCACTAGAGCGGTTGGATCTTGTGACTCGCGTCGTAAAGGTACAAGGTTTTGTGAATGCTGATCCGAGCTATGAAGAGCATCATAAGGTACTCGATGGCTTCTCGGATTTGATGGTGGAGGTATTTGGCGAGAGAGGAATTCATGCACGTTCGGTCATGGGGGCGAGCTCCTTAAGATATCAGCTGCCGATCATTGTTGATTCTATTTTTGAAGTGGCCACGGAATAAAGTCTTCTAATTATTAGCCGTTGCATTTGTTTTTATATTGCCTTAACATTAAAGTTTAAGAAAGCCGTCAGGTGATGACGGTTTTTTTATATTTAATGAAGTGCAAATTTCTAAGGAGTGAGCGTCTTGCAGTTTTTCCCTAAACGTTATGACAGATCACTGTTTATCGTTATATTCATCTTTATGATGTTGAAAATGCTCCTGTTTCGCCATTTCGTCTTTTCGGGCATACAGGTGGAGAGCTTGCTGCCTGATGCAGCAGCCGTACTTGCACTGCTTCTGCTGCTGGAGCTAGTCACCTCTGCGAGGTGGAGAGGAGCCGTATTTGGACTCGTGAATGCCGTGTTTTCCTTGCTGCTATTTGCTTCAACGGTGTATGTCAGTTATTACGGAACAGTACCTACGTATACCGCACTGCATGGACTTGACCAGGTACTGCAAATTAGGACAAGCGTAGGGTCTATTATTTTGCCTGCTTATTATATTTACTTTCTGGATGTTGCCGTCTTGGCAGCTCTATATATCGTTAAACGTGTCAGAGGAATACGCAGCGATGGACGCAAGCGAATTGCCAAACCTCTATACACAGCCATTGCAGCTGTTCTATGTATTGCGATCTCGGGTGGATTCATTTGGTCCGCGAGTACGATTCCGAATGAAATCGTGAAAGCTGAGAATTTAGGCTATATCAATTATCAGGTAGCGGTAGCCGTTAAGGCGAGCAAAGAGCAGGCCGCGCTGAAAAATGGCAATGTAGAAGAAACAGGGGCTGATGCGGTAGCGCTCAAATCCTCCTATTTTGAACAAGCTGGAGAGATGGTCGTTGCAGGCATGCCTAATTATTTCAGATCTGCCGAAGGTAAAAATGTGATCGTCGTTCAAATGGAGGCGTTCCAAAACTTTGCCATCAATTTGTCTGTCGGTGGTCAGGCGGTTACGCCTGTTCTTAATCAGCTAGCGAAGGAAAGCTTCTACTTTCCTTATGTATTCCAACAAATTGGACAAGGGAATACTGCGGACGCTGAATTCATGTCAAATACTTCTATCTATCCAACCGGGGATATGGCGATGTCTACAGGCTATGGTGATCGAGAGCTGCCGAGTCTTCCGAGACTGCTTGGAGAAAGCGGGTATGAATCGGGCACCTTTCATATTAATGATGTGACTTTTTGGGATCGCAACCGAATGTATCCTGCGCTAGGTTTTACGGCATATTATGATAAAGCATCATTTAAAAATGATCATTTTAATTCTTTTGGCGCATCGGATGAGGAGCTTTACAGGGTCGGTCTTGAAAAGCTTAACGATATGAAGGAGCAAGGCAAGTCTTTTTATGCTCAATTCGTAACTGCATCCAGTCATCATCCATTCAAGGTTCCAACGGAGCTTCAGCATATTACGATGCCGGACGCCTTGCAAGGAACGCAGCTGGGCAATTATTTGACCGCATTAAATTATACCGATTATGAACTAGGCCGTTTTATTGAGGGGCTCAAAGCGAAAGGCATGTGGGAAAACACGGTGTTGGTTGCCTATGGCGATCACGCTGGTCTACAAACGACAGACAATGATCCTGCATGGGTTAGTGAGCAGCTGGGCATCCACTATGATGAGCAAATTAGCCGCTTAAACATCCCGCTTATTGTTCATGTACCTGGCGTAGAGGGGAAAACCGTTAATCAGGTTGGCGGTCAGGTTGATATTATGCCTACCATTGCAAATTTACTAGGCATATCGCTTGATGATCAAACATTTACGGCATTTGGTCATGATTTGCTTAATATTTCTCAAAATGTAATCGGTATGCGGTATTATTTGCCGACAGGATCATTTTTTAATAATGACATCTTATTTATACCTGGCAAAGGCTTTGAGGACGGAACTGCCGTCGATATTAGAACGAAAAAGCCAGTAGCCGACTTCAGCAAATATCGTGGAGATTATGATTATATACTGGAACTCATGAAGCTTTCGGATGATTATGTACGTCTGCTGCCGAAGCGGGCACCATAGAAACAGATGAAATGCCTCTTGTCTATCCGGACTTGAGGCATTTTTTTCTTCGCAAATGCAATTATAAGCTTTTATGGAGGCAGGCAATGAGGTAAGATGGATATAGCTACAGAAGGTACTCTATTCCAATAAACGTAAGGAATCGATGAGACATGCGAATTGGTTTTTTTGATTCAGGGCTTGGCGGGCTTACCGTATTAGCGGAGGCACTTCAAAGACTACCTGATAAGGATTTTCTTTATATGGCGGACACGCTCCATGTTCCCTATGGGACGAAGTCAGAGGAAGACGTGAAAGCGTACATTTTTGAAACGGTTGGTTTAATGATGGAAGAGGGCATAGATGCATTGGTCGTCGCTTGCAATACAGCGACCAGTATTGCAATTAACGAGTTAAGAGAGCGTTATTCCCTGCCCATTGTCGGCATGGAGCCTGCTGTTAAGCCAGCAGTAGAAATGAATCGAGCAACAGGCAAAAGGGTACTCGTCTTCGCAACGCAGTTAACGCTACAATTGCCAAAATATTACGCACTCGTGTCACGCGTGGATGAGATGGGAATCGTGGATTCACTGCCTCTGCCGGAGCTTGTGCGTTATTGTGAGGCGCTGCAATTCGATAAACAGATTATCAACGAATATTTCCGGGTAAAGCTCGCAAACTATGATTTAGACAATTACGGAATTATCGTACTCGGCTGTACACATTATCCTTTCTACAAGGATATATTGAGGGAGCTGCTTCCTGCTCATATCGAGATTGTGGATGGGAATGTGGGAACGGTGAAACGCTTATCCGCATTATTGAGCCGCTATGGTATTCCTGGAGGCGGAGGCAACGGTAACGTACGCTTTATGTGCTCGGGCCAAGAGCCTGCCTACATGGACAAGATGCAAAAGGCACTTTCGATTTTACGTGAAAAAAATGTTTTAACACAGTCACTTCAAAGCTAATTCGAAGCAAAAGGCGGGCAGCGCTCATCATGAGTGCTGCCCGCCTTTTTTTATGACGATTATATGATTGCCGGCGGTTCTTCCAAAGTAAGCAAAACAGGACAATGATCGCTACCCAAAATATGAGTGTCAATGGACGCATCGATGAGCAGTGGGCTCAGTCTTGAAGAGGTTAAGAAATAATCGATCCGCCATCCCACGTTCCGCTCGCGCACCTTCATCATGTACGACCACCAGCTGTACACATCCGTACGATCCGGGTAAAAATGTCTGAATGTATCGAGGAAGCCAGTTGCTAGCAGCTCCGTCATCTTGCCGCGCTCTTCAATTGTAAAACCGGAGTTGCCTAAATTAGGCTTCGGATGCTTAAGATCAATTTCTTGATGGGCTACGTTCAAATCACCGCAAATAATGACAGGCTTTAAGGCATCAAGCTGCTGAAGATAACTGCGGAAGCGATCTTCCCATTCCATTCGGTAATCCAATCGCGATAAGTCACGTTTGGCGTTAGGCGTATATACCGTAACTAGATAGAATCCTTCAAACTCCAGCGTAATGACTCGTCCCTCTGGCTCCGAGTTTTCCTCAATACCATAGTGCACGGAGAGTGGTTTTATGCGGGTGAACACCGCAGTACCTGAGTAACCCTTCTTAATCGCGTAATTCCAATATTGCGAGTACTCCTCGCCAAGCTCCATGCTGATTTGTCCATCCTGCAGCTTCGTTTCTTGCAGGCAAAAAATATCTGCATCCGTTTCCTTGAAATAATCGTTAAAGCCTTTCGTTACGCATGCCCGTAAACCATTTACGTTCCAAGATACTAGCTTAATCATGATCTATCTCCTTACGTTTTCTATCATTACGTACTAGTTTATCATATTTTCTTCAAAGGACTGTTGGAAACATCATGCTCTGTGGATAAAAAAAGGCTGTGCCAAGCGATTAGACACCTGATAGGAGACCACATTAGTTAATATATATAAAATATCATTTGCAAACGTTATATACAGTTAAGTATTTTAATGTAAAAATTGATAGTGACGATAATATAGACTTAAGCAGCATTTCTGCGATAGATGAGATTGCTTATAAGAACCGTAAACGTTTGAAGAAGAAGGAGGCTATCATGATAAAAATATATAAGAGTGAATCAGGAAAAGAACAGGTTCTGCGTTCCTATAATGCGCTTCTGGAGCTGTGGCCAACGGAATTTGAGGAGCTGGACATTAACACCAAATACGGCGTCACGCATTGTCTAATTTCTGGTCATAAATCGAATCCGCCGCTGCTGCTGCTTCATGGCGTTGGAGATAATTCGGCGGTGATGTGGATGCTGAACATAAAGGAATTATCCAACCATTTTTATTGCATTGCAGTAGATACGATGGGTGGACCAGGAAAAAGTGTGCCTAACGAAAACTTTCAGAAAAAGACGTTTGATCAGGTGGATTGGATCAATGAAATCGTTGATCAAATGGGACTGAATCAATTTCATATCGCTGGTGTGTCGAATGGAGCTTATATGGCTTTTAATTATACGGTTAACGAGGCAAGTAGAGTGAACAGAGTCGTTTGCATGGAGGGAGGTATGGTTACAACACCAATTAAAACGATGGTGAGCACCTTAATGATGATGATGCCGGAAATGCTGATTCCAACCCGCAATAATTTGCTTAAAATTATAAAAAAGCTAAGCTCGCCCCAATCCCGCGTTTATGAACAGCATCCCGAATTAGCGGATCATCTTGTTCTTGCCATGAAAAATCATAATCAACAAGCGATGTTTGCACATAAGCTGCAGAAATATGATCAAGCGTCAGCAGCTGCGATAAAGGATAAGCTGTATTTTCTGATGGGTGAATACAAGCTATCGCATAAGAAGGATTTTTTGCAGGTATTAAACGCAGGACAATTTCGTTACAAAATAATCCCTCATGCAGGACACGGTGTTAATCATGAACAGCCTGATGCTGTACATAATGAACTAATCCCATTTTTACTTCATTGAACTTGTTTTGTTCGGAGTAAGAGATCATACGAAGCGACTAGGCCGACACACTCTCTATATGGAGAAAGAGCTCGGTCCTTTTTTTGCGTGTGGTAAAAGTTGGTTGACATGTCTTTACCCTAATGATAGGATAAAAGTATACTAAAACTAGGAAATACGATTTTAAGATATATGCAGCAAGGAGGCATGGGCATGAATCAACAAAGTGAACAGAGCCAGCTTGATCTTCGGTTATTTCGTGTATGGTTTAAAGCGTCTAAGGCAGTTGGCGACAATGTACGCAAGGATATTGAAAGCCATGGCATTAGTCAGGAACATTTTATGATATTGGAGCTTTTGTATAGCAAGGGGCCTCATCCGATACAGAAAATAAGTGAAAAGTTCTGCATTCCAAGCGGCAGCATTACTTATGTTGTTGATAAGCTTGAGAAAAAAGGATATGTGAGACGAGAGCCAAGCGCTACCGACCGTAGAGGCTCAAATGTCATTCTTACCGAAGCGGGGCAAATACTGTTTGATGATATTTTTCCGAAGCATGCGGATGTCATTACACGCAATTTGAGTTGTGTAAGCAGCGAGGATAAAGAGAAGCTTATTGAGCTATTAAAAACGATCGGCATTAATGCAGAACAACTGAGCAAATAACATAAAAGTTTAAGGGGATGTATCAAATGACAACGATTAATCTTGCTATTATATATTACAGTGTAACGGGAACAAATTATCAAATGGCGCAGTGGGCTGCAGAAGGCGCGAAAGCAGCTGGAGCTGAGGTGAAAATATTGAAGACGCCTGAGCTTGCTTCAGAAGAAGCAATACAAGCTAACCCCATCTGGAGAACTCATGTTGCAGAGACCCAAGATATTCCTGAGGTTACCTATAAGGATCTGGAATGGGCGGACGCTATTATATTTAGTATTCCATCACGCTTTGGCGGTATGCCTGGTCCTGTTAAGCAGTTTCTTGATTCGACAGGCTCACTTTGGTTTAACGGCAAGTTAGTCAATAAAGTAGTCAGCGGAATGACTTCGGCTCAGAATGCTCATGGCGGTCAAGAGCAAACCATCCTTGGACTGTACACTTCGATGTACCATTGGGGAGCGATAGTAGCTGCACCGGGTTATTCGAGTCCAGTTACCTTTGAAGCTGGCGGCAATCCATATGGGACAAGCGTGACAGTGCAAGGCGGGAAAATGGTTGAGGATGTAAAAGCAGCTGTGGAATATCAAGCTAAGCGTACAGTCAATGTTGCGCAGTGGGTCAAGCAAGGGCTCGCTCAAGCTTAAGCAGAAAATAAGAAGAGGCAGAGGGATACTGCCTCTTTTTTTTGTGCTATTATGGTATGGTAATCGCAGCGATCTTCGATGAACAATGGGTATGACAGCCTTGAAAGGCGGGAATTACGGTGAACGCAAGCAAAAGTACATTTTGGAAGTCCTATATGAGCGGTTTAAAATTGCATGTTGCCATAGCCGACTATACGAAGGTGCCGCTTTCGTGGAAGGACGATAATTATACGACGGATGTGAATAAGCTATATTATATCCAAGAGGGCGAAGGGTACATTAAGGCCGGGAATCAAATTTATTATCCAAAGCCCGGTGATCTGTGTCTGCTGCCCGCAGATGTCGTACAATCCTATGGAACGATTAATACGAATACTTACGGGAAATATTGGTGCCACTTCACTGCAAAAATAGATAATTTCAACCTGTTTCAACTGCTCGAAATGCCCGTCATGATATCGATATCCGATCACGAAGGCTTAAAGGGTAAATTTGAAAGGCTGGTACACCATCATAAGAGTGAAGACTGGACATCCGAGCTGCAGCTGCAGTCGGCGTTTCTTGAGATTATGGCCATGATGCTGGAGCAGGCTGAGGATGTGACAATCAAAACACCGGCAACCAGCTCATTTGAGAAGCTGAATGTCGTGCTGACCTATATTGAAGAGCATTTATCGGAAAATATTACAGTAGATACTCTTGCTCAGCTTGTACATTTTCACCCTAATTATTTTATACGCATGTTCAAAAATACGACAGGGCTCTCACCTATACAATATGTGAATCGCAAGCGTATGGACAAAGGACGGCAGCTGCTATCCTTTACTTCACTTAGCATCTCGGCAATAGCTGAATCTCTAGGAATGGATGCCACTTATTTCTCTCGTTTATTCAAAGAGTATATGGCTTTGTCACCGAGCGAATATAGGGAGCTTTCACTGAAATGATTAATTAATAAACCGTCGCTATTTAAGGCGACGGCTTTTTTTTGTGAATATAAACAAAATGTTTCCATTTTCTTCACAAGAGGGAATTGAAAGGCGCTAATTTTACCCATATATTAGATAATGAAAAGGTAAATGGAAGGGAGTGTATATGCCATTAACAAACTTTATAAAAAGAATATTAGTTTCTTTATTGCTTCAAGCTTCATTATCATTTTGCTGGATCTTCTATTTGCTAATTCTGTTCTAATTAAAGAGAACGATCAGCTGCTGACGCTTGGCATTGCATTAGATTTTGTCGTTGTTATCCCTTTATTGCTGTACTTTCTATGGTTTCGCAAGCTGAATTTCAAGATCGCATCCATCATTCCTTTTGCTCTTCTGGGTTATTTAGCATTAGCGTTATTTGTACCAAACACCGATCAAGAAACGATGAACGCTATAAAATATTTTCTTATTCCGCTGCCGCCTTTTATTTTAGCTTTAAAAATCTATGATATTGCGGCTGCCTATAAGCGTTATAAAAAAGTGGATAATCATCCTATAGAAACACTTCGGAAAAGTCTAGAAGAGACCATTCGCCATCCCAAAATTGCAGCTTTGCTCACGCATGAATTATCTATTTTTTATTACGCCTTGTTCGCATGGAAAGAGACACCTTTCATTCGAACGGGATCTGCCTCGTTTAGCTATCATAAAAACTCTAACAAGCTGATAACCTTACTCGTATTTTCGAAAGTATTGATTATTGAAGGGGTATGCATGCACATTCTGCTTGCGCAATGGTCGCATACCGCTGCATGGTTACTCTCATTAGGAAATGTATATATTATTATGCTGCTAGTTGCTGATTACCGAGCGATGTGCTTAAATCCTATTTTGGTATCAGATCAACAAATAAGGTTTCAGTATGGCATTCAGATGTATTCGGATATGAATATCAATACGGTTGCATCCATTTCGGCCATTACATTCGAGAAATTAGCTAAGGATAAAATGAAAAAAACGATAAAGATTCTGGACACAGAACCTAATGTGCATATGATATTAAAAGAAGAAATCACGGTTATTACGGCGTTTGGGATTCGAGAACAAGTTGACCAAATCTATTTATTTGTAGATAAACCTCTTGAATTTCAAACGAAATGCCATCAGTTGATGGAGGCAAGCAAAAAGGACAGCGAATAGTTCGCTTGCCCTGTTATGCTTTCGGATTCATATTTTCTCTAACGAACTGTATCATGCTTATTAAGCAAAAAATGATCTTTTTCAAACGCTAACGAACCTGATTATCGTTATATCATGCTCTACAGGATGATACGAGCTGTTTTTCTCGAAATAGCGATGCTGGAGTTCGTTGCCATAATAATTGCTTGCGAATGGTTTAAATAAGAGCTGCTGAGTTCGTAACAGCGGTGCAGCGTACGCCAAAAACAAAGGAGCTAAGCGGATTCAAATCGCTTAGCTCCTTTGTTATTCCGAACTTTTTCCCATGATTAGGATTGTTCTGCACAACTAGTTCTTTTGGGACAACCTTTATGCTGCAAGTATAAGAACTCCGATGGAATCAAGGATAAAAGCTGTTTGCAGGCGTAGTTGTCGAACACCAGCGGGAATTGAATAGTGATCTGATCAAAATATCCTTCGCTTCATCCGTGCCGATATAGCGCAGTGCTTCTAGAGCATGAGCTCTTACATAACGGTTCTCATCATCGAGTACTGCCGCCAAAGCGGGAACGGCTGCTGCCGCTGTAGCACCCATGCGGGACAAGGACAGCCCAGCTGTAAATCGTACTTGAACATCCTCATCGGACAAGGCTGTAATAAGACCCTTCACTGCAATTTCTGAAGAATTAGACAAAATGCCAAGTGCTTCAACGACTGCAATTCTTACTGTCGCATCGGAGTGGGACAGAAGTTCAACAAGCTTTGGAAGCGCGGATTCAGCATAGCTGCGAAGCTCGCCAAGTGCGAATATAGCATGTTGTACAGT
Source organism: Paenibacillus sp. 2TAB26 (assembly GCF_052115145.1). NCBI lineage: Bacteria > Bacillati > Bacillota > Bacilli > Caryophanales > Paenibacillaceae > Paenibacillus > Paenibacillus sp. 2TAB26. The sequence goes on along the minus strand of NZ_JBFRGC010000008.1, from coordinate 117,139 downwards.
CTCTGAGCGATCGCTCTCTAGTGCGTCGATCAATCCGCTTACTGCATCTGAGCCTGCGATGGACAGTCCATAAGCAGACGTGCGTGATACGTCTAATCTCTCATGATGAAGACCAGCCAGCAGTACTTTCACGCCTGGAGCGCCATATTTAGCAAGCTCATAGGCAGCATTCAAGGCATTTGGTTCGAAGCTATCTTCCAAAGCCGTTGCCAGTGCGGCTAATTTCTCTTCGTTTGCTTCCGCAGTGTTTGCTAGACTGCCTAGCTTACCTGACATCCAGTTCCATGTTTCTTCCCACATGTCTTCGTGGTTTGCGATTGGCAGGGCAAGGTCAGCAGGCTCTTTCCACTCGGAAATCAGATTATTCCATGAAGGCTTAGTTGGAACAGCTGTACGCATAAATTCAAATTTAAGCATGTAACGAGCATTGCCTAATACATTTGGTGTTGAACGGTGCCAGATATCATAGTGGATGAGTGCAAATGTACCTGCTTCACCGCTAGCGTAAGCTTCTCCTTGCACCTCGTCAGAAGCAAAGGTGCGTGATTCATAGTTTTGGGTGCCAGGCACAACGCTAGTAGGCCCAAGCTCAATTGGCGTGTTTTGCGGGAAGTACATAATCATAGCCCACCATGGGTGGTGGTTGCGCATACGGGAGTAGCCCCAGTAGCTGTCCTTATGCCAACCACCAGCAACCGGCTGTGCATTAAAGTGGCCATGGCGATGGGCATGCAGCATGTAATTTGGACCCAGTACGCTTGTTAATGCGCCTGTAATAACGGGGCTGTCGAAAGCCTGTTGTATTTCTCGGATTCGCGGCAGCAGGTTGTTGCCGGGATTGCCTTCCTCGTCATATACTTTTCCAAGTTCAGCTGTCATGGCTTGATGGAAGGATTCAGGGAAATCTGTTTTTAGAATAAGAAAGCCTTCAGTTATAAACTTTTGCATTTGTTCGTCAGTGAGTAGAAGCGGTGATTGATTCATATAATGGATGACCTCCTAATGTTGTGGTGATAAACCGATTATATGAGAAGTCGGACCAATGCTACATACACGAAACTAAGTGAAGCTTGCATAAAACTAACTTCCTGTTTGTCAGCCAAAAAAGCTGCTCATTTGAGCAGCTTTTTAATATTTTTTAATTTTCCTGCATAAGGAGGGAAGACGAGTCCAAGCTCAAACTTGGTGCTTTTCTTCAATATACTCTTCTGATGCGAGAACAGATCAAAGCTGTATTTGCCATGATAGGCTCCTACACCTGAGCTGCCAACACCGCCAAATGGCAAATAGGGATTAGAGACGTGCATAATCGTATCGTTAATACAGCCGCCGCCGAAGGAAACACGGCTCATAACCTCATCCTCCAGCGCTTTATTCTCTGTAAATAAGTAAAGGGAAAGCGGCTTTGGATGGGCGTTAATCATTCGAATGGCCTCATGGTTATCTCGGTACTCCATGACAGGCAAAATAGGGCCAAATAATTCTTCTGACATCGCCGCGCTATCCCATGAAACACCATCCAGTATTGTCGGTTCGATAAAGAGGTCTGCGCGGTCTGTGTCTCCTCCATAAACGATGCTGGCTTTGTCTTGCTCCAGAATGGAAGCAAGCCTGTCAAATTGACGTTGATTAATGATTCGACCATAATCTTTGTTGCTTTGTATAGAAGATCCATAGAAGGATTGGATGACTTCCTTCATTTTTGCGACCAGCTTTTCTTTAATATCCTGATGAGCCAGCACATAATCGGGTGAAATACAGGTTTGGCCGGTATTCATTAATTTGCCCCAGATAATCCGCTTGGCAGCGATCTCGAGATTAGCGGTAGAATCTACAATGACAGGGCTTTTTCCTCCGAGCTCAAGCGTGACAGGCACAAGGTTTTTGGCAGCCGCCTCCATAACGATTTTGCCCACCGCGATGCTGCCTGTGAAAAAAATATAATCAACCGGCGCGTGGATGAGCAATGAGGTCGTTTCCTTCTCCCCCTCCATGACTTTAATGTAGGTGGGATCAAAGGTTTCATTTATGATTTTACTTATTAAAGCTGAAACATGAGGCGAGCTTTCGGATGGTTTGAGAATGGCACAATTGCCTGCGGCAATGGCTCCGATAAGCGGCTCGATGACAAGCTGGAATGGATAGTTGAAGGGACCAATTATTAAAGCTGTGCCGTAGGGCTCCTTCATAATACGGCTGGAAGATGGAAACAGATAAATCGGTGTTTTCACCTTCTGCGGCTTCATCCACTTTTTGAGATGCTTAATGACATGTCGAATGCTATTGGTTACGATTATAATTTCTGTCATATGGGTCTCTAGTTCGCTTTTGCGAAGGTCTTGGTAAAGCGCCTCGACGATTTCCTGCTCATGACGCTGTATGGCTTGCAGCAATCGTTGCAATTGATTCAGCTTAAAGCGCAGCTCCTTGGTCTGGCCTTGTTCGAAAAATGTTTTTTGCTCTAGCACAATCTGTTCAATATCTTCTGCTCTTAATGAACTCATTCCGCAACCCTCCTTACCTATCCACATATTAACAGGTAATGAAACGAACTTCCACTTGGATATTGAGTTAGCGATCTCATTTTTTTTGCATATTAACACACAAAGAAAAACAGGGTACCCGTCCTCTGAAAATCAAAGAGGGATATCCTGTTTAGATGGTATTAAAGTGCTTCTTTAATGATCTTTTTGTAATAAGAGACGGAAAGAATTCCGAATATGGAGTAAAGGATGGTATATAGCAGCATGACTATAATCATCGGAGTTAAAAGCTCTGTTCCAAAGAAAAACCATCCGGATTTGACTGCAAAGTAGCTGTGAAGCAGCCCAACCACTAAGGGAATGCCAAAGTTGAACATTTGTTTTATTTTTATGCCCCTTAACAAATCAGCCCTTGTGAAGCCGAGCTTTCGAAGGATGGTATAGTTCGGCTTTTCCTCTTCGCTTTCTCCCATCTGCTTAAAATAGAGAATATTGCCGGATGTGATAAGAAAGGTTAATCCAAGGAAAGCAACGATAAACATAATCAAGCCCATCGTTTGTTTTTGCTGGTTGCTTGTATTAAGCTGAGAATCATTTCTGTTGTGCTCAGAGAACTTCATCTCATTGAATAGCTGAGTCGCTTCTTTTAGATCAGAACGATCTTTCATATTAATTCCGATATGCAGGGTAGAGTGTTTCTGAATAGCCGGATCAAGATGATTATTTAAGCGCTCAAAAACAGAATCATCGACGATAACTACAGGCAATCCGCCGCTTTTAAACCACCAAGAGACGATGGGCTGCTCCTTAAGTCCGATATATTGTTGTGGAATACTTTGAGTAGGATTCACTAGCTGTACAGGCCCTGAGTCCTTCAAAGACATGAATTGTTTGAGCATGCTGCTGTAACCAGAGAGATAGACCTCGTCTTGAGACAGTTTAATACCGTCAACAGATTTTTCGCTGACAACGGGCAAGGTCATAATACCCGTAGCCCCATTCACGCTTACCACTTCAAGATTGTTATTCATAATACTCTTCAAATTGACGTCTACCTGAATGACAGGAATCATTTTTTCGGTATGCGCCAGCTTGTTTTTGTTTAGCGCTTCTTTAAACTGCTCCGCGTCCTGAACGTTCATAAATGCAAAATGTTCGGGAACATTGTTTTTGGCTGTTTTTTCGGCAGAGTAATAAGAGATATAGCTTAAGGACAATAAGCCGATAGCAAGCGCCGACACGGTCGTAATGATGGTGAGCAGCAGCGCATTTGATTTCATCCGGAACATAATAGACGAGAGAGATAAGGTTTCATTTATGTTAAGGTAACCGTTTTTCTGCTTTCGGATCACGTTGAAAATAAAGCTGACCGATCCTTTATAGAAAAGGAAAGTTCCAAGGATAACCGAGCCGAGTATGCCGATCATGGCAGCAAAGAGCGCGGTCATCGTCACAAATTTACCTCCGAACAGTTCGGAAGAAATATAATAGCCAAGGGAAATGAGCAGCAGTCCGGCAATGCCGATTAGCATTTCCAGAATAGACACTCTTCTTGCTTTGCCTTCTGTGACGGAATTCACTCTAAACAGCGATAATATCGTTTGTTTTTTTATAAATAAATAATTCATCAACATAATCAGAAGATAAATAACTAAAAAAATAATTATAGTTTGCTTGAATGCTTGGGTGGAGAAATGGAGCTCTGCGGCCACCTCAACACCGATCGTTTTAAATAAAATCATAATAATTAATTTGGACACAGAGAAACCGACCAGAACCCCCAGCAGGATGGAGCCGAAATAAAGAAAAAAGTTTTCCAGCGTCAGAATGCGGAAAATTTTGTTTTTGGTCATTCCGATAAGCTGAAATAAGCCGATTTCCTTGCTGCGCCTTTTAATAAAGATGGTATTGGCGTACAGCAGAAAAATAGAAACGATTCCAACAAGCAAATAAGAAGCAGTCTTAATGGCGGCAGCCCCTTTAACAGAGCCTTTCGCCTCATCCATGGCAGGATCAAACTGCAGGGTGACAAAGGCGAAATAAAGAGCAGCGCTAAACACGAGAGCAAACACATAGAGATAATAATTTTTTAGATTCTTTTTTAGATTGCGGAAAATGAGTTGATTAATGCTCATGGTGCACCCCGCTTAGTACACTTTGTGTTGCCATAATATCGTTGAAGAATTTTTGCCGCGTTTGTTCTCCCTTATAAAGCTGAGAATAGATTTGTCCATCCTTGATGAAGATGACTCTGCTGCAATAGCTGGCAGCTACCGGATCGTGAGTGACCATGGCGATTGTAGCTTGTCTTTTTTGATTTAAACCACTCAGCTTGTTCAGTAAATCAGAGGCGGATTTGGAATCAAGGGCACCTGTCGGTTCGTCAGCGAAAATAATGCTTGGCTCATGAATGAAGGCTCTTGCAGCGGATGTACGTTGCTTTTGACCGCCAGATATTTCATTGGGATACTTATTGCGGAGCTCATAAATGCCAAGCTCGGTCGCTACCGCCTGAAAATTACGCTCGGCTTCTTTTTTTGGCGTCTTCGTAATTGACAGCGGCAATAAAATGTTTTCTTTGACCGTTAGCGTGTCTAACAAATTGTATTCCTGAAAAATAAAGCCTAAACGATTTTTACGAAATTCAGCCAATTGTTTTTCTTTTAACCCAGAAATAACTTTCCCTTCGATTTTAATCGAGCCGCTGCTAATGTGGTCAATCGATGAAAGCACGTTAAGCAAGGTTGTTTTTCCTGAGCCGGATGCGCCCATGATGCTGACGAATTCCCCTTTTTCAATGCTAATATCAAGCCCGCATAATACTTCCTGCTTATTGAATTTATTTCCATAAATTTTATGAATTTTGGTTGCTTCCAGAATGAACATGTGATTAACACTCTCCCTAGGTCTATTACTTGTATTGTAAATCGAATGTCCGATTAGTTCCTTCGAATGACCGAACAAATAATAGAAGCATGTGACAATGTTGTCACATGCTTGTGATACGAACGAATTCATTTCGTTGCGGGAAAGTTAAGGTGAACGCTGTTCCTGCTCCAAGCTCAGATTTGACATGGACACGGATCAACAGCGATTGAGCTGCTTTTTGAGCTAAATACAATCCCATGCCTGTTGCGGCGCTGTCTTGGTGCATCGTCGTCGATGTAAAGCCTTTATCGAAAATGCGAGGCAGATCCTTCGGGTCGATGCCGCGTCCATTATCAATAATTTCGAGGATAGTCTGCTGATTCCGCTGATAGCTCTTGATCACGATATCAGATGGCGGGCTATATTTTACAGCGTTGGTTAAAATCTGTCTGATGATAAAGGAAAGCCATTTCGCATCGCTCAGCGCTTTCGGTTCATCCAATTGAATATCAAATCCGATCCCCTTCTGAATACACCATGATTGCAGCGTCTTGATTTCATCGAAGATGATCGTTTCCAAATCGGTGTTTTCGATATAGATATCATTTTCAATAAACGGTATGCGTCTCTGATGGAGCTGCTGGTCGAGCAGGAGGTGAATCCGCAGCCATTCATACGTCAAATGCGTTTTCATTCCTTCATCCTGTATACGGTCTATCATGAGACGCATCGCGGTTAGCGGCGTTTTTACCTCGTGTATCCAAGATAACAGCTCATCCTTCTCATGCTCCAAAATCATCCGATTGTTCATTGCAGCGTGCTTCAGCAGTTCCGCTTGATTCGTCATGCTTTTTTCGATCACTTTCTCAAACGGGCTCTCCGGCTCAGCCATGCTCGTAGTATCCAGGCTGATGTCTCGCTCCTCTAAGCTTCTGATGAACCTTGTTTCTTTATGATACCGGATGACGAAATGGATGATAAAAATAATCGAAGATAAATAAAAGAGATAGATCATCGATTGCAGGGGAATCGTTGAATCTACATAAGCACAAACAAGAATCAGCAGCTGCAAAATAATAAACAACAGAATCCAGCTGCGCCGTTCCACTATATATTTTCTAATCATAATCATGCGCCACTTCAACAGCCATATAGCCTTGTCCAACCTTCGTTTCAACAAAACGGCCCAGTTCAATTTCATCGAGCCTTTTGCGCAGCCGGTTCACATTCACAGTAAGTGTGTTGTCACTGACAAACCGTTTATCATCCCATAAGCTATTAATCAATTCTTCCCGGCTAACAATCTTATTTTTACGGTCAATGAGCATTTTTAAAATAAAGATCTCATTTTTGGTAAGCTCAATGGAGCCTTTATGATTAGAGACCAGATTTTTCTCATAATCAACCGTTGCGTCGCACCAAGTTTTGAGCTCGATATTTTCGGTATTGTAATTGTATACCCGCCGAAGAATTGCTTGTATTTTGACGATGAGCACATCGAAGTGAAAGGGCTTTTGTATATAATCATCCGCTCCAAGCTGCATAGACATGACGATGTCCGTCGGGTGGTCTCGCGAGGATAGGAAGATGATCGGGACGTTGGAGTGGGAACGTATCATTCTGCACCAATGAAATCCATCGAATTTTGGAAGCTGAATATCGATGATCACGAGGTCCGGCTTAATCGCGGTAAATTGCTGAATCACTTTCTCAAAGTCCGAAATGCCATGTACTTCATATGACCACTGGGATAATCGGTCTTTTATCTCGTTAAATAACGTTGTGTCATCTTCAATTAACAATAGTTTAAACATACAGTCACCGCTTTTTTAAAAGTTTATTACTATGAATTGTATAGGAAAATCCCTATGTATGCCATAAATGGCACGGAACAAAGTGCTGAATAGAGAGAGGGGATGAGAAAAGAAGGTTGTGCAACATTTTGTGCAAACGTTGTCATTTTAGGAGAAAAAGGTGAATTTACGTGTCGAAATAGGTAAAAGGTGAGAAAAACAATTGACAGCGCTTTATTTTGAGTATTAATATGGGAATCAGCAAACGCTTTCATTGCGCTTTTATGACTGGAACAGCTGTTGTAGAAGAAGCGGTTAAAAAGTTTGCATTAATTATGTTATTTGTGCAAACGCTTGCATAAAATCTATAGCTGTTTAGACAGAAGTCAGGGGGTGTTGTTTTAACGAACTTTGGTGTAGTCAGAAGGTGCGAGTTGATGATTGAAAGGTGCAATGATCATAATTTGAGGAGGTTCATCCAAATGGGCTTTGCTTTAAAAGGAAAGAAAATGATGTCTATCATGCTTATTGCAGCTATGATCTGGTCGATAGTGGGCGCAATACCGCTACATACGAACGCCGCGGCGCCAACTCAGGTTGTTCTTGTCGGCGACTTGCAGAAGGGGCTCGGTAACAGCGAGAATTGGGACCCCAAAGCCGAGGTAACCAAGATGAGCGATAGCGGCAGCGGTTATTATACGTTTAAGGCTACGCTGCCAGCAGGCACATATGAATATAAAGTTGCTCTAAATGGAGGCTGGTTGGAAAGCTATGGCTTTGGTAATTATACGAATCCAAGCGGTGTGGATAGCGGCGGCAATATTAAACTGACACTCTCCGAAGAGAAAGAAGTGACTTTTTATTATAACCACGATACACATAAAATTGCGGATTCTACCTATTACACCCAGGTAGCCAGCGACAAGCTGCCTAGGATTGTTGGGACTTTGCAGGTTCCGCTAGGGGAACCAAGTAACTGGGCACCAGAAACGGCGCTGTCCCTTTTGACTGATAGCGATATGGATGGCATCTACACGATAACGAAAGATGTACCCAAAGGGGATTACAAATTCAAAATCGTGCTTGGATCGACTTGGGATGACCAGACGTATCCAAAGGATGATCAATTGCTTAGTCTTCCTGCCGATCTTCCAGTAACGTTTAAATATAATGCGAATACAGAAGTAGTATCAGCAGATTTCAAAGCGCCAGTTGAACCGAGTCCGAGTCCAGATCCGGTTGACCCGAACCTCGATCCGATTCCGGCTAACCACCTGCGCATTCATTACAATCGGGCAGATGCTCTTTATGAGAATCAAGGAATATGGACATGGGAGCAGGTTGCCGCTCCTTCAACAGGCTGGCCGGGTGGCGCAACAGCTTTTCCAGCAGATAAGATAGACAGCTATGGTGCTTATGTTGATATTCCGCTAGCTGTGAATGCCAAAAAAGTGGGCTTCCTTATCGTTAATCGATTAGATGGAGCTAAGGATGGCGGCGATAAAGCGGTAGCGATAAGCTCCCCTGCAGTAAATGAAATTTGGATTAAGGAGAACTCCGATAAAGTATCTTATTTCGAGCCGGTAGAGCTCCCAGCTAATACCGTTCGTATTCACTATGTAAGAGACGATAAAAAACAGAGTGCTTACGGTTTATGGCTGTGGGATCAGGTGGCAACTCCTTCGACAGGCTGGCCAACGGGCGCATTCGCTTTTACAGAGGAACAGGTTGACCGTTATGGCAGCTATGTCGATATTCCACTTCAAGAGAACGCGCAAAAAATTAGTTTTATTGTCGTTAATCGCACCTTGGGCGATGCGGATAAGGATGGAGGCAATCGCTCCTTCAGTCTTGTAAATCGTTACAATCAGCTCTGGATCAAGAAGGGAGATAATAATGTATACGTGTCCCCTTACTGGGAACTGCCTACAGCCCTTGAATCCGCAGAGATCTTATCCGAGAGCAAACTCCTTCTCGGATTTACGATGACCGACGGTCTTGCAGCAGAGGAATTGAAGAATGCCATTACAATTACGGATAAGAACGGTACAGCTGTATCGATTAATCAAGTGGTGTTGAACGTTGATAAAAAAACAGCAAATGTCTCGGCAAACATTCAGCTGGATCAAACGCCGCTGAACGTAACTTACCAAGGGAGAACCGTATCCGCAGCTGCAGGCTGGAGAATGCTTGATGAGCTTTACAACTACGAAGGCAATGATCTTGGGGCGAGCTATCATTCTGGCAGCGTCGTTCTGAAGCTGTGGGCGCCAAAAGCAAGCGCAGTCGTAGCCAATGTCTATGATAAAGCCGATTCCACTAAGCTAGTTGGCAGTGCTAGTTTGACGAAAGGCGACAAAGGCGTTTGGACGGCAGCTATCGCGCCAACTGATCTCACAGGTCAAGGCATAACCGATCTGAAGGGGTATTTTTATCAATATGAAGTGACGAATGATGGGGTTACGAAACAAGTACTCGACCCGTACGCGAAATCGATGGCGGAGTTTAGAGTGAATACGAAGGGTGAAACCGGTCCAGATGGCGATGCAGTTGGCAAAGCGGCAATCGTTGATCTAGATGCAACTAATCCTGCCGCAGACTATGATTTTGCCAAAATTGACGGCTATGAGAAACGAGAGGACGCTATTATTTGGGAGGCGCATATTAGAGACTTTACGTCCGATCCATCCGTAGCTGATGATCTTAATGCGAGATGGGGCTCTTATAACGCGTTCAAGGATAAGCTGTCTTATATTAAATCATTAGGCGTTACCCATATTCAGCTGCTTCCAGTTATGGCTTGGTATTACGGTGACGAAGCTCAGATGGGAACAAGAGAACTGGAATACTCTGCACAAAACAACGAATACAACTGGGGTTATGATCCGCATAGCTACTTCTCGCCGGATGGAGCTTATTCGGAGGATGCGGCAGATCCTGAGCTGAGAGTAAAGGAATTAAAAGGACTCATTGATGCGATTCATGATGAAGGTATGGGAGTCGTTCTTGATGTCGTCTACACCCATATGGCCAAAGCAAGTTTCTTAAACGATATCGTACCTAACTATTACGCATTCCAAGATGCAAATGGCAACAATATCGGCGGATTCGGCAACAACCTTGCTACCTCTCACAAAATGGCGGAGAAGCTAATGGTTGATTCGGTTAAGTACTGGTTTGATGAATATAAAATCGACGGCATGCGCTGGGATATGATGGGCGACGCTACCTATGATTCCGTGCAGAATGCTTACGATGCAGCAGCGAGTATTAATCCGAATGCCTTGTTTATCGGTGAAGGCTGGGTAACGTTCGGGGGCGATGCTTCTGATCCTGCTTTGAAGGGCAAAGGCGCAGACCAAAAATGGATGGATAAAACAGACAGCGTAGGCGTTTTCTCCGATGAGATTCGTAATGAATTGAAATCCGGTTTCGGCTCGGAGGGCGAGCCAAGATTTATAACAGGTGGAGCGAGAAGCGTGGCTACGATCCTGAATAATATCAAGGGGCAGCCAAGCAACACGCCTGCTGATGACCCGGGAGACATGGTGCAGTATATTGAAGCCCATGACAACTTGCCGCTGTATGATGTTATTGCCCAGTCGATTAAGAAAGACCCGGCTATAGCGGCTAATGATCTGGAAATTCATAAACGGATACGTCTGGGCAACTTGCTCATTCTAACCTCTCAAGGTACAGCTTTCCTTCATGCTGGTCAAGAATATGGCAGAACGAAGCAGTGGCTTGGGGCAGGAGTGCCAGAGCAGAAATACCACGAGCTTAAAGATGCAGCCGGAACCTCATTTGGTTATTTCATTCATGATTCCTATGATTCCTCCGATGCAATCAATAAATTTGACTGGCAGAAGGCGACGAATGCTGAGCAATATCCAGTCAATCATGTAACGAAGGAGTACACAGCAGGACTAATTGAACTTCGGAAACATACGGATGCCTTCCGTTTAGGCGAAAAGGACCTCGTTGATTCCAATGTCACGCTCATTCCTGCGAAGGAAATGAAAGATAACGATCTTGTGATTGGCTACAAAAATAAAGCAACAGACGGCACCGGCAATTATTATGTATTTATGAATGCTGATCGTACAGCAAGAACGCTAACGTTATCAGAGGATTTAACTACAGGCACAGTGCTCGTAGATAATGATGAGGCGGGGATTTCGGCGGTTTCTGCGCCATCCGGCTTTGAACTGACGGCGAGCTCGATTACGCTTGAGCCGTTGACTGCAGTCATTATTAAGATGGAAGCGGCAGCGCCTGTGCTAAATGCGCTTGAGCTGGATAGCGCTAACTATCCTTTGCAGGTTGGAACGACCCATCAAACGGTAGTTTATGCGAAATACAGTGACGGCAGTAAAAGAAAAGTAACGAGTGGTGTTGTATATTCTTCGAATAAGCCCGATATTGCTTCTGTAACAACAGGAGGCCTTGTTAAGGCTAACAGCTTAGGAAATGCAACAATCACAGCTACTTACAACGGAATATCCGTGAGTGCTGTAGTTGCTGTAAAAACGGAATCAGTCAAACGTTATGTTCAAATCAATTACATTCGTCCGGATAAAAACTATCAGGACTGGAATATGTGGATATGGAACACCGGTGTGAAAAATGATCAAATCAACTTTGATAAAATCGAAAATGGCATTGCAACAGTCATGCTTGAAATTTCGCAGGATGCGACCAATGTGGGCTTCGTGCTTCGTAAAGGAACAGACTGGAACACGGCGAAGCAGGATATACCAGACGATCGCGTGATTCCGATCTCGCCAGGGGCTGCTTTTACGAAAGTAAATATAACGAGTATGGTAAATCAGCTGGATATTTTGCCAACTATCACCGGACCAGTTCTAAAAGATGGTGGCATTACCTTCCTGTACCGGGATGATGCTCTATTTGAAAAAGGACGCTCAAGTGATTTGACCGGGGTTAAGGTAAAGGTGAATGGTGCAGAGCATGAAATGGTTTATGATGCTGCGAAGGAGTGGTTTACTTATTCACTTGCAAATGTAGAAGGCGGCACATACGAATATACCTTCCTTGTGAAGAAGAAAGACGAAGCAACCGTTGAAATAACCGATCCCAAAAATACGACCAATGGCAAATCAGTCATTACGTATCGGAAGCCTGTCGTAACGATGACGACATCGGTTCATCCAGCTGCGATTTCGTATAATGAAAGCGCGGTGCTCAAATTACAGGCATCAGCATCAGAAGAAGTCGTATTTACTGAAGGGTATATGGATTTAACGGCAGTAGGTGGATTAGCTAAAGTGCCTTTCGACACCAAGTTGTTTGCACAAACGATTGCCGTGAAAGACACAGTTACAGCGGGAGTAAAAGAAATACCCGTTACACTCATCGATGAGTACGGCAACAAGCACACGCATACAGCCACAATAACGGTAAAAGCTAGAACCTTTGCTGGCAATCTCGACTTTGATTGGGATGAGGCGCGTATCTATTTCGCGCTAACTGATCGGTTTGCGGATGGGGATTGGGCCAATAATGCGGATGTAGATAAAGATCATCTTGAAGCCTACCACGGCGGTGATTTCCAAGGCATGATCGACAAGCTGGATTATTTGCAGGAGCTGGGCATTAATACGCTGTGGATCACTCCGATTGTCGATAATATCGATTTCAACAAAGGCGTAGATTTTAACACCAAGCAGTACGGCTATCATGGCTACTGGGCTAAAGATTTCACGAAGCTTGATGAGCATCTGGGTGATATGGATACGTTTAAGGAACTAATTAACAAAGCTCACGACAAGGGCATCAAAATTATGGTCGACGTGGTGCTTAACCATACCGGCTACGGCTTAAAAGCTGAGGATAACCGTCCAGGCATTACGCCGGAGGACAAAGCTCGCTTTGAAGGGATGCTCAGAACAAATGGCGTTCAAGCCAGCACCAATCCAATTGAAGGAGAACTGGATGGTTTGCCGGACTTCAAGACAGAGGACCCTGCCGTTCGTGAGAAAATGATTGAATGGCAAGCAGGCTGGCTGGAGCGTGCTAGAACGGATCGCGGCGACACGATTGATTTCTTCCGCGTGGATACAGTGAAGCATGTAGAGAGCACAACGTGGAAAGCGTTCAAAAATGCGTTGACGACTATCGATCCAAGCTTCAAGCTGATCGGTGAAAATTTTGGCGCTTCAATCGACGGTGACGGCGGCATGCTGCGCAGCGGCCAAATGGACAGCTTGCTCGATTTTAGCTTTAATGACAGAGCCAAAGATTTTACAGATGGGAAGATTGATGCTGTCGATGCTTATCTAGCAGACCGGGAAACGAAGCTGGATAACACAGCAATGATGGGGCAGTTCCTAAGCAGCCACGATGAGGATGGTTTCCTGTCTGAGTTTGTGAAAGGAGACAAAGGCAAGCTGAAAATCGCAGCAGCCCTTCAAATCACGGCGAAAGGCCAGCCCGTCATTTATTACGGCGAGGAGCTTGGCCGCTCAGGTCCTAATGCTCGTGACTTGAAAGCAGGCTTGTTAAGCGAAAACCGTTCAGATATGCCATGGGATCAGTTGACGGCAGAACAAGCGCTGCATGATCACTACGAGAAGTTGCTCAATATTCGGGCGAAATTCTCGAAGGTTTATGCCAAAGGCTTGCGTACCAAGCTTGCTGGATCGGATGCATTGGCATATTTAGCATTTAATAAACAATTTAACGGCGTAAATATTGTAACGATCATTAACACTACCGTAGAGAGCAAGCAGGTTACGCTGGAAGTTCCTTTCGCAGCTGGAGCTAAGGCAAAGGATGAGTACAGTGGAACACTTTACACGGTGAAGGATAATGGACAGGTGACGGTTGAATTGCCGGGCAGAAATGAAGGAGGAACGGTTATTTTGAGTGAGGTTGCGGATAATGTTCCAACCCCTACAACGCCGAGTACACCACAGCCAGCAGACGTCCAAGTAATTGATAATGACATCTTGCGCAGCGGCAAGGATGGTAAAGTATCGGTGCAAATAACCGATGGAAAACATTCGGTACAATTGCCGCTTGATGCAGCAGCTGTATTGGCAGGCAATAACTTGGAGCTGAGGGCAGCTGGCATTACAATGACGCTGTCAAATGAACTATTGGCTTCTATTAAAGGACTTGTGTCTGTGAGTGAAGCGGATGGGGCTCGTATCGTAGTCGAGGCAAAACCGTTGAAGACAGCAGATGCGGACGCTTTGGTTGACCGAACCCAGGATGTTCAAGCTAAGCTGAAAGCGGGCTCTCTGGTTTATGATTTCAACTTAAGCATCGTAACGAAGGCTGGAAAAGTGATTCCGATTACGAAATTTGAGAAGCCGATCCTACTCAGCTTCCAGCTTAACCCGAACGCAAATCAAGACATCGTTGGTATCTATTATGTGAGTGATGATGGCAAGCTGGAATACATCGGTGGCACGCTTAAGGGCGAGATGATTACGGCGGAGGTATTCCATTTCAGCAAATATGCGGTTCTTGAGTACGATAAATCATTTACGGATGTGCCAACGAGTCACTGGGCTAACGCAGCGATTAAATCACTGGCTGCAAAGCACATTGTTTCGGGCATTAATGAGAAGCAGTTTGCACCACAAGCTAACGTAACGAGAGCAGAGTTTGCAGCTATGCTTATCCGTGCTCTTGGAGTGAAAGCAGAAGGCACGGCAAGCTATAGCGATGTAGAAGCGGGCAAATGGTATTCCGCTTATGTGGCGACAGCTAGCAAGCTGGGCATTATAAAAGGCCGCAGCAATTCGGCGTTTGCGCCAAATGAAACGATAAGCCGCGAGGAAATGGCTATCATGATCATGCGAGCGTATGAGGTTAGAAAGGGAGCAGCTGCAGCTTCGGCGGCAGAGGAAACAACATTCACAGACCGCAGCAAAATTAGCAAATGGGCGGAAGCATCGGTTGCGGCAGCTGCTAAGCTAGGGCTCGTTCAAGGCAGAGCAAACGATACATTTGCGCCGAAAGGAAAAATGACACGTGCAGAAAGCGCACAGGTCATCTATAAGCTTTTAGGGAAATGAGCATTTCTTCAATGTAAGGGTTAGAAAGATAGCAAATCATTATGTTTAACATGATGTAGTTGCTGAAACAGACAAAAGCCGGGCTTCTCCTTCTGGAGACCCGGCTTTTTTGGCTTTGTTGTATTGCCGAGTAGAGCAATCAATATCTTTACATCATGACTATAGTTACAGTATACTGTAACTGATATAGTGAACTGTAAATGGTATGGTTGTCGATAATGAGAAAGAGGTGAGACGATGGACACATTCACAGCGAAACAAGTTTCGGAAATTCTCCAGCAGGAAGATTCAGAGATGAATTTGAGAACCGTTAGGTATTATACCCAGATCGGGATCGTTCCCCCGTTAGAGCTTGTTGGAAACAAAAGAGTTTATACGAGCAACCATGTTAGTTACTTTCGTGCGATTCTCACGTTAATCCATAGCGGAGAAACGCTGGCTGCTATCCAAGAAAAGCTGAAGGAGCTCTCTATAGATGAGATTTCCAAAATTGGCGAGAATCTTCAGCTGTATCGCTCCAAAAAAATGCTAACCAACGATACCCATGTTATAAATGAGGACGTCATTCTTTCGATGAGCCCACGTATATCGGCGGAACTCCGTGTGAAAATGGTAGAGACGATCTCTCAAATGCTGAAGGGAGAAGTGAAGTGATGATCAAAACAAGGTTCACCAAATCCGTTATGGAAAATGAAGAAGGCATGAACCATCTATGGCTTCAGCTTTCTCCAATCCGTGATGCGGATGATGTTCGTGTTCAGCTTACGCTGCCAAGCGGCATTCATCGTCTGCACAATTTGAGCGGATATGAGGAGACGGATATTCAAGAGATCGTCGTATCCAATCCGATGATAATAAATAACATGATCGTTGAGCTATTTACGACAAGCCCAGTATCGTGCGGAGTGAAGACTATCATTGTTGATCACTTATAATGAAAAAGAAAAGCCTATTCGAATTGAACATGAAGTGCCATTAAGGATCGTATCTGAGGATGAAATGGACGGCTTGGTCGTTGATGAAGAAGCCGCAGCGTTTATGAAAGAACATCTGGCTCTGAAGAAATCTAATGAGCCATCTGAATATGAATTTATTGATCATTCCCAAACAAAAATCATTAGAATCGAATCGAATGAATATGCCGAATGGGAGAAAAAGTACCGAATTGAAGGGCTTGCACCACGTTAGGCATCCAAAATAATTAATGAGATAAACATTAATTAATCATACGTTTTCTGCCGAGCCAATACTGTTTCTTCAGCTCCGCCTTGTTCAGCTTTCCGACGGACGTTCTTGGGAGAGAAGCAACGATTTCCAATCTCGTTGGAATTTTAAATGGAGCAATTTGCTCATGGCAACATATTTTCAGATCAGCTAAAGTCAGCTCTGCATCGCCCTTAAGGGACACCACCGCAGTTACTTCTTCGCCATCCACTAATAAGGGCGTTCCAATTACAGCAACCTCACGAATAGACGCATGCTTGCTAAGTGCCTCCTCTACTTCTGAGCAGTAAACATTTGCACCGTCAACAATAATGATATCTTTTTTTCGATCCATGAGATACAAATAACCATCCTCATCAAACCTGCCTAAGTCACCCGTATAGAGCCACCCATCCTTCAGGGCATGGTTTGTTTCCACTGGATTATTCCAGTAGCCAAGCATGATTTGTTCTCCTTTGCATATAATTTCGCCAGTTTCTCCTTGTTCAACATCTTGGCCGAGCTCGTCAATAATACGAATTTGAAATGCTTTTTGCCCCCAATACGGCATGTTGGCTGGACTGCCAACGGATATTAATCGATTTAGCTTTCCTTCATGGAAACATTGGTTTATGTTTAAAAAACTAATAAATTGTCCGCTTTCTGTTTGAGAATATACTTCAGTAATTTGTGCATTCGGAAAAATAGTTAACGCTTGATGAAATACATTTTCGCTGATGGGCGCGCCGCCGCAAGAGATGCCTTCGATGGATTGCAGGCTGCGGGATTTGATATTTTCCATAAGGACAATATCTCGAAATAATAGCCCCACAGTACCCAAAAACTTAATTTGCTCCCGTTCAATGATATCTACGATTTCTTCAGCTCGAACGGGATATTCATTCGGATAAATAAGGCATCCGCCTTCAAATAAGGTCGTCCACAAAACAAACTGGCCGGTTAAATGGGCTTGATTCATCACGATCGATTTTTTAGAGGTGTTATGCCCGCCGCCCCTCTCTAGGTTCATAAAGGACCAATTGCGAATATGGCGATGAGAATGCATGACACCTTTGGATCGTCCTGTCGTACCTCCTGTATAAATAATAAGCGCCACGTCATCTGGTGCAGCTTCATGCCAATCCACGAGAGCGGGACAATGAACCATAAAGGACTGCAATGATAGGGGGGACTGATCTAAGGTGCATGAAATGAAATGCGCAATTGGCAGTGAAGATAAGGCTTCTAATAGCTGAGATTGTTCGGAGCTGTAGACTAGCGCAGTGGGAGCAGCATCTTGAACAATATTTTTGATTTCATTTGCGGCTAACCCGGGAAAAATCGTTACAGGAATGGCGCCAATGGCAACCGCAGCAAGTTCGGCAATAGCAAGCTGCGGTGATGGAGAACTAATCATTGCGATTCGTTCACCTGGCGTGATTGCGAGATTATGAAATCCTTGAGCGACACGGTTAACCTTATTAAATAACTGTTCATAAGTAAGGGTTTCATTCTTATCCTTCATTGCTTTTTTTGTTGGGTGCATCTGAGCAGTCTTCGGCAATATTTTGGAAAGCAGCATATCATAACCTCCCTAATTAAAATAAGATCAATAAAACCTATGGATTTATTGTGCTATTCAACCGTAACAGGAAGAAGCTGGGGCAGCAAATTGATTTTCCTTATGGAAAAATAATGTTTTTTTTATAAAATGACCAACCGATTGATTCGTGCAGCTACTTATATACCATACGACTGCCAAAGGAGGTGCCGCATGACAGCAAATATCCTGATCGATGAATCGCTTCTGCAAAGCTATTCGAGAAAGATATTCGGCTTTGCTCTCTCGAAAACGGGACATGAACAAAATGCAAAGGATTTGTCCCAAGAAATATGGTTAGCGCTCTATCGCTCGCTTCAGACAGGCAAGCAGGTGGACAACATGGACGCATGGGTTCACACGATCTGCTGCTACACATGGAGCAATTATTTGGCGAAGGAAAAACGGCATTGGAACCATGCAAATATCGATTATATATCATCCCTAGAGAACGGAAACAGAGAGCTTTTTACGGCGGATATGGAAGAGCTGCTGGAAAATATGCGGCTTGAAATCGCTTATTTGTCTCGTCTCCATCGTGACATTACGATTCAATATTATTATGAGAGGCAGAGTGTCGAGCAGATCGCGAAGCATTTGCAGATTGCGGCAGGGACGGTGAAGTGGCATCTCTTTGAAGTGCGTAAAAAGCTGAAGGAGGCAATGAAAATGGAGCAAGCTGCTGATCGATTAAGCTATAAACCGGTGAGGATGATGGTTGGCCACTGTGGAACACCAGGTCCAAATAATGAGCCGAATTGTTATTTCAACGCCATGCTAACATCGAATATCTGTGTTGCAATTTATGAAAAACCTTTGACCATTGAAGAGATCGCGCGCAAAATTGGGGTTGCCAGTGCCTATGTCGAAGATGAGCTTCAGAAGCTGGAGAAATCGGATTTAGTGCGGCAAGTAGGCAAAGGGAAGTACCAGACGAACTTTATTATTGAGACGATGAGAAGCTTGTCTGCGGAAACGAGTTATTTTAAATCGAAAGCCGAAGAGCTGGCGGAAGAAATTTACGCATGTGTAGCGGGAAAACTGGAAGAAATACGCACTTTAGATTTTCATGGGACGCATTTGAACGAAACGTTCCTTCTATGGGCTTTAATCCCTTATGCTATTTGGACGCAGTATTATCAAGTGAAAGATGAAGCCTATTATGTGCAATATCAGCCGGATGAAAGAAAAGATGGCGGGAAATATATTGTGACTGCTTCTATTCATTATAGCGATGAGGAGTATCGGAGCAGTTTGCCTAACCATGAGATTGTTCGCAAATATGCAACGAACGGCATTAAAACGCGCAACAGCCATAACCATGGCGGGCTTCAGATGGAATCGTGGTGGTCGGGTATGACGTGGAGAGACTTTAACGCGCCCGATCTGGATGACTTATCAAGGGTCGTAGAGCTTATAGAGAGCGGAGCTTCACACTCGGAATATGATCGAATCATAATTAGCAGACTCGTCGAAAAGGGTTTTGTATCCATGGAGAGCGGCAAGCTTGAATGTTTGGTTCCATACTTTAATGCCTCCCAGCATAAAGCGCTGAATCGTATATTGGATCAAGCATTTCATGAGAACAACTTCAAAAAGAAAGTAGATCAAATCTATGAGGATATGATATCCGTATGCAGAAAGGATGCGCCATCATTTATATCGGATAAAGAGATTGTGTACAAAGCAATGAATGATGGGATGACGCTTGTTTTTGCAGTAATGGAATATTTGGAGCGCAAACATTTTTTGGCAGTGCCAGCGGATACCGAGAAAAAACGACTTACTACAATGGTTTGGCAATTTCCTTCCAGCAACCAGTAGTTGATTAAAACAAAAGAGGCTGTTCCAAAAGTAGAGTATTCTACTTATGGAACAGCCTCTTGTTAAGACGGATAATAAATGACCATACTGATTCTCACAATACAATCACCTGAATTGTGATACACATGGGGAGTATCGGCTGTAAAACGTATGGAATCGCCCGTTTTCACTGTATATTCTTCATTATTTACACGAACGGTAAGCTCACCCTCAAACACGGTTAAAAACTCCTGTGTACCTTCTCTATGTGATTCAGAACTCAAATAAGCGCCTATTTCCATATCAACGGAATACATTTCAAATCGTCTGCCTTCTTCAAAGGGGAAAAACGGATAAAGCAGAAATCTACCGTTATCTTCTGTTAGTGTTTGTATTTCATTTTTGCGAACGATGACTGTATCGGATTGCGGCTCGTTAATGAGGGAAGTAAATGAAACTTTTAAACCATTAGCTATTTTCCAAACGGTTCCAATAGTAGGGTTGGATTCGCCGCGTTCGATTTGTCCTAACATCGTTTTGCTGACCCCTGTCATTTCTGCTACCTTATCAAGACTAAGTTTTTGTAGCTCCCGCAGGTGTTTTAGGTTATTGGCAAGTACATAATTGATGTCTTCCAAAATAATTAGCCTCCTCGATTGTGCTATATAACGTTCGTATTGTATAATCATAACGTACATGCGTTAAAGAGTACATCTTGATCAAGTATAGCACACGAGAGGCGGATTTAAATCATGGCTTTAGCTCCTTTTTTGATTTATGTTATTGTGAATACATTTACGCCAGGGCCAAATAACATCATGGCGATGTCTAATGCGAGCCGATATGGAATGAAGAAGTCTATTCGTTTTCTGTTTGGTGTAGCAACTGGTTTCTTACTATTAATGCTCTTATGTTGTTATTTTAATCTGCTATTATATAGCTTCGTTCCTAAAATGAAATTTGTCATGAATATATTAGGAAGCCTGTATATGACTTATCTTGCATTTAAAATAATGAAGAGTAAACCACACCGTAGTGATGGAGATAATCATGGGCAGCTGAATTCATTCTTATCGGGCATGCTGCTGCAGTTCGTTAATTTTAAGGTGATATTATACGGGATTACAGCGATTTCGACGTTCATCATGCCATTTTACAAATCAAATATAAGCTTATTATTGTTTTCGATGTTCCTTGCCTTTGTAGGACTGGTAGCCACATCCTGCTGGGCTGTTTTTGGTGCATTATTTCAAAAATTTCTCGCTGCACATGAGAAAAAGTTCAATATATTCATGGGATTATTATTGATTTATAGTGCAATTACCATGCATTTGTAGGGGATTGTTCAGACAGAAGGGCAGGATAGTTGAGCTGAAAAAGGAGCTGTTTGGCTTTGGCAGCAAGCTTTCTTATGGTTAAGTTAACGGAGCACTACAGCTTAATAAAACAGCGGCAGTCAGGACTTATTTTCTCGTCCAGATCTGCCGCTGTTTGTATTATGAGGATCTAATCCATTTTAAAAATTCGATAATTGCTGCAGCTCTTAGCTTCTACTCCTTGCCATGACGTATGAATAGCCACACGCCGAACAAGATAAGTACGCCGGCTGCCATTTGATAAGCCGTTAGTGCTTCCTTTAATAGAGCCCAAGCGAGCAAGGAGGCGATGACGGGTTCACCCAGTACAGCCATGGAAACGGCTGCTGCGCTCATATGCTTCAGCAGCCAATTGAACAAGTAATGCCCGAACAGCGTCGGTACGATCGCAAGCAGCAAGAAAATGCCCCATTCCTGTGGGCTGTAGCCTGTGAAGGAATTGCCGCGAACGAGATTGTAGACGGCGAGTGAAGTCGCAGCAAGTGCGAATACCCAGAAATTATAAGTAAATGCGCTCATATCCTTACGCAATTCCTTGCCGATCATCATATGAACAGCAACAGCAGCTGCGCCTAGAAAGGACAAAACGTCGCCGATCAACGCATCCCTTGAGAGGGAAAAGTCTCCCGATGCAATAACGATGGAGCCGATCAGCGCGATCCCCATCCCCCACAGCATCATGCGATTTGCTTTAATACGGAACAGCCAGTAGGAGCCGAGCATAACCATAACAGGCTCCAATGTCAAAATAACGGTAGAGCTTGCGACCGTGGTCAGCCGCAGAGAAGCCATCCATAACAAGAAGTGCAGCCCGAGCATGACGCCGGAGAGGGTGAGCAGTCTCCACTGCTTGGCACTGAGCTGGAACATTTCCGTGCGGTATTTAAAGACGAGCGGCAGCATGATCAGGTTAGTTAGATAGAGCCTGTACATGGCGATGACGGCAACGTCAGCATTTGACCAACGAACGAAAATGGAAGAAAAGGATATAGCGATAATACCAATAATGTATAACAATTCATAAGTAGCTAAAGACTTGGTGCTGCGGTTCATCGTTGTAATTTCTCCCATACTTATAAACCCCCTGAGTCCATTTGCAGCATCTGCGATGGAAGGATCAGGGGGCTTTATTATATTTATGACCAAACATAAACAGCTCTTGCGGCTATCCGGCTTGTCCAGCTGAAGTTTTCCCAGCCTTCTCGAGTTCTGCGTCAAAATACTGCTGAAGCTCCGTCACTTTTCTTACATCCTCGAATGAGGCTTTGCCTGCTAAATAACGTTCCGCGAAAACTTCCCATTGTGGAACGATCTTTTGCGCGTTCATAGAGCGAATCGCGTTTTTAACCATTCTGCGTTCCTTTGCATTCGTGTACATATCCTTGAACTGCTGCTTAAGCTCGAAATCCAGCTCGCCAAAAATTTTGCGGAATACCTCAGCCGTCATACGAGCATCGTCGAGTGCCCGGTGCGCCGAGCCTTCAGCTGTGATTTCAAGATCAATGAGCGCAGCTTCGACGCTGACATCGTTCGTTACGTTCTTATATCGAATGTAACCCTTCAAAAGGTCGAAATAATCGGCAGCCATCCAGAAGCTGTCATCGAGCTTATGCATGCGCGTATCATAGACGATCCTCTTCAAATCTTCGCCGCCCCAAGTGAACAGCAGGAAGGAGTCGCTTTTTTTGAGCCATGCGGTGAAATCCCCGATTACTTTCGGAAAACGGCTTGCTACGTCGATGTCTTCCTGTGGAATGCCTGTTTTTTTCTTAATGAAGCTGTTCAGCTTGGAGAAATAAATCGGTTTAATCAATGCGGAAAATTCATCTACCTGTTCAAGTGAACTATTGAGACGAACCGCGCCAATTTCAATAACCTCCATAGGTAATTCGCTTGCAAATTTTCGTCCGTTAAATTCAATATCCAATATAATGTAGTCCAAAATCTTAACCTCCGATAGATAGCCTGTGTTATTCATTCTATCAGAAAAAGTTATCCAGATGGAAACTACAATATGGTAGAACGCCGCAGCAGGTTTATTTTTTTGATTTCATCACATAAAAGACAATCGTGCCAATAAGAATGACGAGGATCACAGGAAGCAGCCATATGCCAAGCTTAGAGGCGCCTCCGGAAGCTACTTGAATGGCAGCCCATTGCACATAAGCGAATAAGGCTACAATCTCAAGCTTGATCCAGCTTAGCAGAAGGATGGAGGTTTTGTATTGGTATGGAGCATTTTGCTCTGTAATGGTGGTCATGTAATTGAATTCATGTGGAATTTTGCGTAAAAGCGCAAGCCCAGCAAATAATAGGAATGAGATTATCGGTAAAATGACGAGTGCTGCTTTGCTTCCCCATCCGTCAGCCTCGCCGCTCCCGTTAAAGTGAATGGCAATCGTTTGCGGAAGATCAGGCCATTTTACAATTAAATAGATGACGGACGAGAGCAGGAGTAGAACCGATATTCCATCATGCCATCTTTCAAGATTTGATTTTGCAATAGTAAGCCTAGGTAAATTCGCCATAGTGGCAGCACCGCCTTATCTCTAGTCATGTGCATACTCATTAATTATAGCGTATGGCGTTGCGGATAGTAACCTTTTTTACAGTAATTTTCCAAATAAGAAACTCCAGCCTAGGCCGGGGGAGGGCTAAGGCTGGAGTCGCTAGATCACTTATTTGTTTAAATATAAGATTTTATAAGTTTGATATTTATAGAAGGCTTATATTTCTCCGTCAAAGCTGCTTCAGCTTCCAAAGGACGCCGAAGGCGTTTTAGCTTGAGGCTCTTAGTTTTTTAAGAGCGTTTCATACGGCGGGAATTCAGCCAAAGCGGGATACGGAACACTAAGTTGATCAGCAGGACAACGAATACGAGCACGGCTGCCGCTTTTTGAGCAATCTCCTGAGCGTCGCCAACAATGGCTTCGGATTGTACATACCACAGATGAACGGCAAGTGTAGCACCAGGCGAGAAGAGACTGAAATCCCACATTTCACCGGATGTCGTAACACCAGCAGTTAGGATGATTACGGCGCTTTCGCCGAATGCGCGACCGGCAACAAGGCAGATCCCTGTGATGATGCCGTTAAGCGCAGCTGGAATAAGTGCACGAGTAATAGTCTGCAAATGCGTACCGCCAAGTGCAAAGGAAGCGCTCTTCAGCTCTTTCGGTACAGCGCGAATGGACTCCTCTGTTACGCGGGTTAGTACAGGCAAGTTAAGAAAAGCTAGACTGACTGCACCGCCAAGGATGGTCAAGCCAATCTCGAAGTATTCAACGAATAGAGCGATACCGAACAAGCCGAAAATGATAGACGGTACGGAAGCGAGTCCTTCCACGCAAATGCGTACGAAGCCGATTAGCTTATTGTCAGGCGCAAATTCGGCCAAATAAATGCCAGCTGCCATTCCGAGCGGAATAGAGATGAGCAAAGAGATAAATAAGATGTAGAAGGAGTTAAGAAGAGTAGGGCCGATACCGCCGCCTTCTTCAATTTCGCTCGGCAAGCCGAATATGAAATCCCATGTTATTTTTGGAAGACCGTCCTGCAGAATTAGAAAAAGAAGGCCAAATATAAAAGCGATGATTAAAATGCCTAACGACCAAACAACACCTGTAAACAGACGGTCTTTAAAGCGGTTAAGTCCTTTTTTGCTGCTAAAGGGGTTTGCTAATGGGTTCATATCTAATGCTTGTTTCATACTTGCGACCCCTTTCTTTGAAGCCAGCGAATGGCAACGATCATAAGCAGCGAAATAACGAGGAGCAAGAAGCCCATTAAGTAGAGCGCATAGTTCCAAGTTGAATCAAAAGGAACATTCGAAATTTGCATAACGATGTTGCTCGTAAGAACGGAGGTAGGCTTGAGCAAGCTGTCTGCCAATTGAGGCGTATTGCCAATAACCATAACGACAGCCATCGTCTCGCCGACTGCACGCGCCATGCCGAGAATGACGGCATACATGATTCCGCTTTTGGCCGAAGGAAGCAATACTCTCCATACGGTTTGAAAACGAGTAGCGCCTAGCGCATAGGAAGCGTCGCTGAATTTGGCTGGTACAGCGCTAATCGCGTCATCACTTATACGGCTTACAGTAGGCAGAACCATAATTGTAAGCACGAGCGCTGCCGCAAGCAGTCCATCGCCCATTCCGCTTCCGGTAACATTTCGAATCAGAGGAATAAGAACGGTCAAGCCTAAATAGCCATAAACGACGGACGGAATTCCGACGAGCAGGTCAAGAACCGGACGGAGCATGTTTTTAAGCCACGGCGGAACAAAGACAGACAGAAATACTGCAATGATTAAGGAAATAGGGACGCAGATTAATAGCGTCAAAGCGGTCAGGGCAAAGGTGCCGAATATGAAAATAAGCGCGCCGTATTGCTCATTTTCGGGATTCCATTCCGTGGAAAAGAAGAAATCTGCTAGTGAAATGTTGCCGAATGTCAAAACGCCGGTACGGAACATAAGCAGCAATATGAGTAAGAGGATGAGGCAAACAAAACCGGCTGCTGCTATGCACAAGTAACGAAACATACGATTCGTGAAAAACAAGCGCGATCTCCGGTCAAACGGCTTGCTGCTGCCAGTCAAGATCGCGCTGCCGAGCTCAGAAGAGAGACGCGGCTGCCTTGCAGCATGAGTGGACTCCAACATAAATTATAGGCTCCTCTGTGCGAAACCCGCCCTAGCTGTTTCTAGAGCAGCTAAGCTTGTTTCGCAATAAAATATAAATGGGGATAATGATTCATGCGATGAAAGAAAAGAACGATCGACTTAAGCGCTCTTGTGCGCAAGCCGACCGCTCCTCTTGTTTTTAACTATTTAATAGCTGAGATCGGAATGAATTTAAGCTTTTTAAGGGAACCATTTTGGAATTTTGTGCTTTGTACGTATTTAATAAATTCCTTTGTAGCGCCAGTTGGCTCGCCTTTTGTCATATAGTAGCCATAGCCCCATACATTGTATTTCCCGTTAATAACGTTAGCTTCAGTTGGTTCGATGTTGTTGATTTTTACAGCAGTCATTTTGTCTGTTACATAAGCAAGGTCCATGTAACCAATAGCGTTTGGTGTTGTTTCAATTGCGGACTTCATGTCGCCGCTTGTTTTTACTTCTTTGTAGTTGTCGCCTTTGCTCATGAAATCTGTTCCATCAAGCGCTTTGTCTTGGAAGTTAACACGAGTACCGGAACCGAAAGTACGGTTTACAACGATGATATCAGCATCCTTGCCGCCAACTTCTTTCCAGTTTTTGATTTTACCAGAGAAGATGCCTTGCAAGTCTTTAGTCGTTAGGTTTGTTGCAGTTACGTTTTTGTTAACAACAGCTGCGAAAGGAATGATAGCTACTTTATGTGCAACTTGGCCTTCGAATTTTTTGAAGCCTGGAACATCTTTGGATGCGTCCCAGTCAACTGCTCCGATGTCTGCGATGCCTTTGCGTACAGCTTGCGGTCCAGTAATCGATCCAGCAGCGGAAGCTGAGATTTTTACTTTTGGATTCAATTTTTTGAACTCGCTTGATGCTTGAAGTGTCAACGGCAGAAGAGCAGAGGAGCCGTTGATGACAATTTTGCCGCTAAGCTTGCTAGCTGCGGTAGCCGTAGGTGTTGATGCAGGAACGGAACTGAAGCCGATAACAGCGATAAGCGCTGCGATTGTTAATTGTTTAAACCATTTCATTAGGAATGACCTCCATTAATTAGTTTGTGATGTTTTTCCATTTGCCTTGAACGGATACTGCCAATTGACCATCAATAAGTGCTGCGAAATCGGAACTGCCCGATACGACTAATTCTGTTGCGCTGTCCGATACGGTTTGCACAAGTTTGTTCGTACCTGTAGCACTGTCAATCTCGTAGATTGCGTTAGTGCTGTTTCCGTCAGCTGTAAGCAGATAGAGCTTGCTTCCGCCTTGAACTAATTGGTAAACGTCTTTGTCAGCGAAGAGAGGCGTGCTTGCTTTGCCTGTATTGTCCACCGTTACGAGCTGACCAACGCTTGCTTCGTCTGAGCTTACGCTAACATAGCTTACTTTGGAGCCGTCTGCTGCCAGCTTAAGGAAAACTTTATCCGTTGCTTCTTTTGTCAGCTGTACAGGTTTATTATCACCAACTGTAGAATTATAGAAGTAGATTTGCGGCTCAGTGCCTGTTGCATCAATAGCAACATCATCAAGCTCAACGTCTTTGCTGCTGTCTGCCGTTACTTTCGGCTGCTTGAAGACGTAGAAAGCGAATTTAGTGCCGTCTGCAGATACTTCAAGGTTTGCCTTGTAATCTACTTTATCTTCCAATACTTTGGATACTTTGCCGTCAGCTATAGCAAGCTTAGCGATGACAGAGCTTTTGTCGCCTTGTAAGAAGAAGATGGAAGAACCGTCTTTTGACCATTGAAGCTCATTTTTGATCGAGTTGTCCGTACTTACTTGTTTCGCTTGTTTTGTGCTCAGATCGATTGTGAATACTGCACCGTTTGCATCGGAGTAAGCTACACTTTTGCCATCAGGAGACAAAATAAGATCGGAAGTGTCAGAGGATGCTAGAAGCAGCTCATATTTTCCAGTAACAGCATCAACTAAGAAATCTTCGCGGCCTTCGCCAGCCGTGTTCGATACGATAAGCTGTTTGGAGTTAACCCAGATTGCATGCTCAGCGCTATCAAGCAATTGAACCGTATGTATGTTGTTGTCTTCGTAATTGCCGCCAAGTGCCTCAACGAATGCAGTAGGCTCGATGAAAGTGGAGTAAGCCACTTCAATAGCTGGATGTTGAAGTGCAGTTGCAACACCGTTTATGTTCATTGTTTTTGCAGCGATTTTTAGCTTCAGCGTTTTGTCGCCAAACTTTACAACTACCGTATGATCGCTGTTGATGTGAAGAGTCGCGCCGATCGCGTTTGTCATGTCCCGAACAGAAGCGAGTGTAACGCCGCCGTCTACAACGGTACGAACAGTTACTGGATTAGCATTTACTAGAAAGCTTGCTGTGTTGATTTGTGCAGCTTGCTTTACTGAAGCGGTTTGTGCGAATACCGGAGTAACTGCTGATGCGCTAATTGCTGCTGCGATCATCGAGATTGCCATTGCTTTTTTCATTTGCATGGAATTGGGTCACCTTTCTCAAATGGGTATTTTTTTTTATTAATACAATCCAAGGCATACTCGGTCAGTATATACGGTTGGCTTGATCCCTCCCAGGCAGCGCTAGATCAATACATTTTGTAACGAATCGTTTATTTCTACCTGATCATAACAATCAATTATCATCCCAATATTTAGAAATTGTATCGAATTTGTAAAGATAGGAAAATTACCACCTAAATCCAATTCTCCTTCTTTTAAGAAGGAAATAGTAGAAATTTACCCCACTATAAGAAGAAAGTGCACCATGGTCTTTTTTGAACGAGGTTTATAATGGGGGTATGCTCGCAAATCTATTCACTTATAGGAGGACCAATCAATGAACATTTCAATCGGAGGTTATTCATTCAACAACACGTATTTAGAAGGAAAAATGGATATTTTCGGATATTTGGAAACGGTAAAATACCGGTATCGGATGGATGTGGTCGATTTGTGGAATGGCTTTTTTATAGATCGCAGCAGCAAGCCTATTATGAAGCTGGCCGATGAAAGCTATATTCGCAAAATACGTGAGGCGCTCGATGAAAAAGAAATGCGGGTCGTTAATTTTGCGATCGACGGTGCTCATTTGTGGGACCCAGACAAGGAAATGAGACAGCATTTGTATGATAATGCTCTCCTTCATTTGAAAGCTTCCGTTATTTTAGGTGCAGAAACCGTCCGTATTGATACGGGAGGCAGCTACGAGGATTGGGAAGCAATGAGCGACGAGCAATTTGAATATACGGTAAAAAGATACCAGGAATTTTCCCAATATGCGGCTGACCATGGCTTTCTAATTGGACCAGAGAACCATATGGGTGCGTCACTAAATCCAAATGAGATGAAGCGTCTCGCAGAGGCAGTTGATCATCCAGCCTTTGGTTTTCTTGTTCATTTAGGCCGTTGGAAGGAGAATCAAGCAGAAGGAGACAGCATCGTTGCGCCTTGGGCGTATCATACCCATTTTGACGAAGAAACTGCTGACGGTACTCATGCTTTGGAGACGATCCATATGCTGCAAGAATCAGGGTACAAGGGATATTGGGGAGTAGAATATAATGCGCCAAAAAATCAATACGTAGAAACGGAGCTGCTTATTACGAAGGTGAAGAAGCTTCTGATCGAGGCAGATCAGCAATCAGGCAGAGGGGCTCAGCACTATGAATAAAATACGAATTGGCATTATAGGCGTAGGACAAATTGGAAAAATGCATATCGAAAAATATAAAAATATCGCTGGCGCTGAGCTTGTTGCTGTATGCGACTTAAATGAAGTGGAAGCTAAACGAGTTGCTGAGCATTATGATATCCCTCATGCCTACTCTGATTTTAGAGAGCTGCTGAAGCGTGATGATTTGGACGCGGTCGACGTGTGCCTGCACAACAATTTCCATGCACCGGTAACGATCGCAGCGCTGCAGGCGGGCTTGCATGTCTATTGTGAGAAGCCGATTGCAGGAACCTATTCAGATGGCAAGGCTATGGTCGATGCTGCGAAGCTATGTGGAAAACAATTGCATGTGCAGCTCTACACGTTATATGGTAAAGATACGAAAGCTGCCAAAACATTAATTGATGGCGGCATGCTGGGCAAGCTGTACCATGCCCGCTCGTCAGGCTTTCGCCGAAGAAATCGACCGTTTGTTGATGGTTATGGCACGCCTTATTTTACGCGCAAGGAAACAGCGGCAGGCGGCGCGCTGCTCGACATGGGCGTCTATCACATTGCACAGCTGCTCTATTTATTAGGCAACCCGCAGGTTGAAAGAATTTCAGGGAAAGTTTATCAAGAGAYGGATATGCTGCAAGAGAGAAGGGAACAAAGCGGCTTTGATGTAGAGGAGCTGGCTACAGGCTTGATTCGGTTCAGCGGTGGTTTGACGCTTGATATCGTAGAAGCGTGGGCTGTTCATCTTGGCGGCTTCGAGGGCAGCAGTATCGCCGGTTCCAAGGGTGGCGTACGCTTGCCGAACGAGCAGACAGGACCGGGGGCTCAGTCCTTCAGCTTCCATAACACGGTTTGTGATATGGATATGGACAGTACGCTGGACCTTGATATGATGGACCTGCGCAGGAATCGCTTATATGAGAATGAGGATGCCTACAGCTCATCTCAGCATCACTGGATCGCAGCTCTGCAAGGCAGAGTGCCACTACTGCCAACAGCGGAAATCGCGCTGAATACGATGCTCATTAGCGAAGGCATTTATATGTCAGAGGAGCTTGGACGTGAGGTTAGCGCGGACGAAGTTATTGTACGCGCACGTACTTCTGCTGTAGAGCTTTAAAGAAGTGCTAAGCTA
Source organism: Paenibacillus sp. 2TAB26 (assembly GCF_052115145.1). NCBI lineage: Bacteria > Bacillati > Bacillota > Bacilli > Caryophanales > Paenibacillaceae > Paenibacillus > Paenibacillus sp. 2TAB26. Next base: position 86,522 of record NZ_JBFRGC010000008.1, on the reverse strand, counting down.
AAGAGCAAGACGAGGGACTTGGATATGAATCAGAATCAGAATCGTACATTTCATTTAATTAAAGCGTTTAACTTTTTTGTATATGGCGCGATTGCCGTCTACAGTACGTTTTTTGTTGTTTATTTGCAATCCATTGGAATGTCTACGCTTGAGATTGGTGCGTTAATGGCCGGCGGCCCGATTGTTTCCATCATCGCGAACCCGCTATGGGGTTATTTGAGCGATCGATTCCGCAATGTCAGGCTAATTCTGATCGTAATGCTTATTGGCAGCATGCTTGTCATGCAGCTCGTCTTTTTATATCAATCGTATACGATCATTTATGCCTGTATGCTGTTCTTTTTCTTTTTTCAAATGCCTTTATTTTCACAGAGCAACAGTCTCATTCTGAACAGCATTGAAGGAACGAACCATAAATTCGGCGCTTTTCGCTTGTTCGGCTCACTCGGCTGGGCGTTTATCGCTTTGGTGGCTGGTCCTGTGATCGGGCAAATTGGCATTGAGCGTCTCTGGATTATTTATTCGGTCATGATGCTTATCTCGCTTGCTTTTGCTTTTACGCTGCCAAAGGGCGAGGCGAAGGGTGCAGCCCCTGCCGGCAAAGTGAATTACCGTTCGATGTTCGTGAACCGTTCCTTCTTGTTGTTCTTAATCATAGGTCTAGTGATCTCCATTCCTAACTCTATGAATACGACATTTATCCCGCTGTATATTAAGGAATTGGGCGGAGAGGCTTCCTTAATCGGTTGGTCGGCCTTCTGGTCATCCATATTTGAAATTCCAGTCTTCTTGCTGCTTGATCGGTATTTGAAAAAAAATACAAAAACGATGGTATTATGCCTCGTTGTCATCAGTATCCTATTCGCCTTGCGCTGGTTCCTGATGTCAAACGCAGACACTGCTCAGCAAATTATTTATATCCAAGTGCTGCACTGCTTAACATTTGGCGGCTACTATTATATTGGCACGCAGCTGGCCGTACAGCTTGTGCCTGCTGAATTCAGAGCATCCGGACAAGCGCTTTATGCCCTTACTTGGGGAGGCTTGTCAGGTATTGCGGCGGGCTTTCTCGGAGGCTGGGTGTTTGAGCAAATGGGTCCGCAGGCGATGTATCAATTATGCAGCGTCATGGCTGCGCTCGGGATTGTTGGCTTCTTCTTGTTGTTTGCGCGGCTGCGCAGAGAAGTGGGCACGAGCAGCAAAATAAGCTCTCATGCTGGATAACTGCAACCTTTCTTGTCTTATGGTCGTTCGAATAAGAGAATGGACATCATCTTATAGGAGAGGTGAACGACCATGAGGAAACGACGGAGTTTAGCCATAACAGCAGTCGCGGTCATGCTTTCTACATCTATTGCAGCACAAGCCTTCGCGGCGGCTCCATTTGGCGATATCGCAAACATTGGCAGCAAAGTAAAGATTGAAGCTTTGCAGCAGCAAGGAATTATTAAAGGAGTGAGCGATACGGCATTCCATCCAGAGGATCATTTGACGGCAGCACAAGGCATTTCTTTGATCGTGAGAACGACGCAAATTAGCCTAGCAGCCATTGATTTTTCTAGTGCGCCTACCGCTGATGGTTTCTATACAAAGGTGAAAAACGATGCGTGGTACGCGGAGGATTTCATCATTGCACACTACAACGGTTTGGACATCCCGGCTGATATTGATCCGCAAGCGCCACTTACGAAAGAGCAGTTCACGCATTATCTTGTTCAAGCGTTAGAGCTTACCGGTCAATATCCGACGATCAAAATGTTTATTAATATCCAGGACGAAAAGGATATTACGACGGCATATCAAGGAACCATTCAGCGTTCACTGCTATACAAGATTGCGTCTCTAGATGAGAAGGGCAACTTTGATCCAGCGCATGTTTTAACCCGTGCTGAAGCGGCAGGAATGCTGTATGATACACAAAGCTTTATTGAGGCGCATAAGGAAAAGGCGGAACCCGAGCAGGGAGCAGCTGAATAAAAAATGAAATAGGGAAAGGCAGTTAATTGGGGGTTATTTCAGCCTCCTTAACTGCCTTTTTATTTTAAAATTATTTTTTCCTAGCAACGCGATAATTCCAAGCGGAGTAATAAGATATAAAAGGGTAATCTTTATTTATATCACATTTTATTTTGAAAAATTAATAAAAAATGTAAAAAAACCTTGAAATTAATTCAAGGCTGTAGTATCTTCTGTATAGGAAACTTTTGGGAGGTGAACGGTAATGGAAAAGATGGCAATGCAAATGATGATGAACATGTGCATGGATGAAATGATGTGCAAGATGAAATCCATGAATATGATGATGGACATGATGATGGAAATGAAAATGATGGACAACATGGATATGAACATGATGATGATGAAGATGCAGGAATGTGACGAAATGTCCACGATGATGATGCAAATGATGCGTGACATGGAGCAAGTATCGATGTAATCATCTATGAATCTGACCATTCATAGAGGTTAGAATAATCGGCAGAGCTGTTCGCGGCATGCCGTCGTATATCGTTTTTACCTACATAGCTAAGCAGAGCAGCCAACTGCATGCAGGCTTTTTTTTATTTCTAGACCTTCACCATTGCGCCTCGAACCTTTGCCTTATAACGCATAGTGGGCTTTCAGCTTGCTGGCGATCATAACCCGTTGAAGCTTAAACTCCCAAACCTTTTCTCTTAGCTGAATCTGCTGCTCCGAATTATGTGCATTCCGAAGCTGCTCGTAAATATCAAGCATTTTACGATTGATTTGATCGAAGCGAAGCCATAGATCGACACGAATGCCATGTTCGATTTCAAGGCGGATATGGTTATCTTTGGCGCGCAGGTTTTGAAGGATTTGTTGCTGCCACTCTGCATCTCCGATCATTACAGCAAAGTTATAAAGATCCAAATAATCATCAACCCATTTTGCTGCAATTTGTTTCTCGGAATAAGTCATGCTGGTCAGCTCCAATCTCCGTTTTGTTTATATACCTAGTATTATACTAGGAATTAAAGGGATTGCAAGCGATTTGTAATTATTGTGTTTTTGTCCTATTCGGTTAGGAACTGGTTTTATGTTTAAATGCTGCAAAAACAGCGAAGCCATTATTTTTATATACGCAGTCGGAATGAACAAAACCAGCCTCACTCAGCCATCTAAGCTGATCCTCTACAGTGGCATTAATGTCGACGCTTCGGCGCTGGATGGCCGCTTCGATTGCGCCTGTGGTTAAACCGCTTTGCCGGATGGCTGTTGTCCATTGCGACATATAATATTGATCCCAATAAGCGGTTGTGCCCGCTGCTTGATCAGCATTAACGAAGCTGCCGCCTTCTTTTAAAAGCTGATGAACGGAATGAAATAAGTCGCGTTTTGCTGGATGCGATAAGTGATGGATGGACAAGGAGGAGATGATGGCATCGTATTTTTCTGTGTAAGGGTAGCTTGAATAATCAGCAGCTATATAGCTGACTGATGGGTCAGCTCCGAAGCGAGATTGCGCCTCCTTTAGCATTTCTTCGCTCAAATCGATAAGAGTAAGATTGGCATTTGGGTATTTTTTTCGAATCATAGATGAGAAAAGCCCTGTTCCGGCACCTAAATCGAGTATGCGCGGGGCATCGCTATCACAGTGAACCAAGTTGGTTGCTATGCTGTAAAAATCATCAAAGCAGGGGATCAGTTGGCGGCGCTGACGGTCATATTCAGGCGCGACAGCATCAAACTGTTTTTTCACATTTTCATTCACAATAATGCCTCCTCGAATAGTGGGCTGAGTGCTGATTTTTCATTTTCACTTGAGTTAAACAGTATATTATAGATGATTGTTTCATAATGGAAATATATAATATAAATATACTCTATAGTTTTAAGCTATGAATGAATCGATTTCAATCCGTTAAAAAATGGGTATTGCGTATCCGAGTTTTTGATGGTACGATTGGTAAAATTTTAAGATCACTGATGAACACATATGGCAAGTTAAATAGCTTTTACATTCGATGACGAGAAAGAGTACGTTATGGGCCTGATCGAACAGAGAGTTGGGGCAGCTGAAAACCAACGTTCGGGTACTAGCGGAAAGCCATCTCCGAGAAGCAGGCTGAACGAGAGTAAGCTCTGCCGCATTTCCAGCGTTAACGGGAACATGTATTGCTAGATACATGAGCAGAGTGTCGCGCTTTTGGCGTGAAACTAGGGTGGTAACACGGGTAGAGACTCGTCCCTTTATAGGGATGGGTCTCTTTTTTTGTTTTTTATCCATATTTTAGGAGGAAAAGTAATGGAGACTTGGTCGATGAGCAAAATGATTTCACCAATGGTGCAGCAAATTCCGCCTTCGGGCATTCGTAAATTTTTTAGCTTGGCTGAAGGCAATAAGGATATTATTTCGCTTGGCGTTGGAGAGCCTGACTTCGTTACGCCTGAGCATGTAAGAGCAGCTTGCGTCCGTGCGCTAGAGCAGGGCAAAACCTCCTACACTTCAAATGCAGGGCTTATTGAGCTTAGAGAAGAAATCGCCAACTATTTATACAATGGGTTCCAAGTGAAATACGAACCATCGAATGAAGTGCTTGTTACCGTTGGAGGCAGTGAAGCCATTGATCTTGCACTGCGGGCGTTAATATCGCCAGAGGATGAAATTATTGTTCCTGTTCCTAGCTATATTGCCTACGCGCCGATCGCACAGTTAAATGGCGGCAAGGTCATTGAGGTTGAAACGTTCGCTGAGGATCATTTCAAGCTAACGGCAGAAGCCTTGAAAGCCGTCATTACTCCGCACTCGAAGGTGCTTATTTTAAACTATCCCAACAACCCGACAGGGGCTATCATGACCTATGAAGAGTGGCTTYCTGTTGCTAAGGTCGTGGAAGAAAATAATCTAATCGTTATATCCGATGAAATTTATGCGGAGCTGACCTACGATGCGAAACATGTAAGCTTCGCTTCACTGCCAGGCATGCGGGACAGAACGCTGCTTATAAGCGGCTTCTCCAAAGCTTTTGCAATGACAGGGTGGAGAATCGGTTATGCTTGCGGTCATCCGGAGCTGATCGCAGCGATGCTCAAAATTCATCAGTATACCGTCATGTGCGCACCGATTATTGGTCAGGTAGCGGCGATAGAATCACTTCGCAATGGATTAGATGAAAAGGATAGGATGATTGAGGCTTATGCGCAGCGCAGACGGATGTTTGTTAAGGGCCTAAGGGAAATTGGTCTGCCCTGCCATGAGCCGCTGGGCGCGTTTTATGCTTTCCCTTCTATTGCGCATACGGGACTTACTTCCGATGCATTTGCGCAAAAGCTATTGTTTGATGCCAGTGTTGCTACAGTGCCTGGGCATGTGTTCGGCCTTGGAGGAGAGGGCTTCATTCGCTGCTCCTATGCATCCTCTGTATCAAGGCTTAACGAAGCGCTTGAGCGTATGGATCGCTGCTTGAGGACACCCGGTATGTCTGGGAAATAAAGAAGGGAGCCAGCAGAGGCTCCCTTACGGCCCAAACGAGTGGATCAATCGCTTGGAAAATAAATACTGATCGAGGTGCCTTCACCAATCGCAGAACGCACCTCGATTCGGCCTTGATGTGCTTCTACGATCATTTTGGCGATACTCATGCCAAGGCCAGTACCACTGCTTGATTCTTCTGTATTCGTCCCGCGGTAATATCTTTCGAACAGCTTGTTGACAGTGGCCTCATCCATGCCTCTCCCGTTGTCGGAGACGCGGATGTAGGCATCATCATTCAGCATGCCGCAGGTTACCGTAACGGTTATGCCTGTAGGATTATGTTTCACGGCGTTCGAAAGCAGATTATCCATTAGCCGCTGCATCCACTTCGGATTGCCATAAAGGCTGACAGGCAGCTCGTCTCCCTCATAAAGGAAGTCTACCTCGGAAAGCGTAGCATCGTTCACATATTTGAGTACTGAGCGTCTAACCAGCTCGCCGAGCTCAAATTCATGTCGATCCATATGGACGGTTCCATGCTTTATTTGATAAATATGCGAGAAGTCATTCATAAGCTCCAGCATATAGCTGCTTTTTTCACGAATCATTTTGCCCATGTCCTGAAGCTCTTCATCACTCCACTGCGCAGGGGAGCTTTCCAATATATAGCCGTAGCCTTGAATGGTAGAGAGCGGCGTGCGCAAATCATGCGAAATGCCAGTCATCCATTCCTCTCTCGTTTTCTCAAGCTGGCGCCGATCCTTCTCCGTTTGCGCCAGCCGCTCGGCCATTTGGTAGAAAGCCGCAATCACTTCCCGGTAAAGGCGGTAGCGAATACGCAGCTTGCCACTGCGGCGGAATACCTTTTTGCGATCCTTTGGCGTAAGCACCTCATCATACCGTCCATTGCCCATCCGCTCGAACCAACCGGCGAATAGGATGAGCGGCTGACCATAGCGATAGCCATGCCAAATGGAGATAGCAAGGGAGAGTAAGAGCAGCGAGCCGCCTATCCAAATGAAGATACGTATAGCTTCCGATAGGATGGGCTGCTTCGTATACGTTATTTGTTCGTTTGGCGTGTGCAAAATCCAAGTCAAATCACTATTTTCAGGCTGGTACACAAAGATGTTCGTATCATAATCACCAGGCTTTTGCTGCATAGTCAGCACTTCCAACGGCTCATATACATCGATAGCTGAAGTCTGATCTCCAATCGTTTGAACACTTTTGCCAGCTTGGTCTACGATTAGCAAATAGCTCTTCGTTTTCCTTAGCTCGGTGAGCAGGTCATTCTTATATGCCTCATTTACTAGACCATTCTGCTGATATGCCATATACCATGCAGTCAGCTTCTCTTGCTGCGGATTTTTGTAACCAAGAAGAAAGAGCAGCGGAGTAGAATACGTCAGATCGAGCTCGTTATCGACGGTATAGATGCCGGATTTTTCGGATTGCTGGATGGCTAAAAGCTGCGTAATCGAATAAGAAGTCGGCTGCTCTTTCGGCGAATGGACGGAATAAATAACCTGCCCTTTGGAGTCCACGACTTGCAGCCACATATCACGCTCTTCAATGAGCTCCTTCCAGTGCGTCGACATCTTAATCTCTTTTTTCGAATAGTCGGTTTCCGCGACAATGGAGCTAAGCGCGCCGGCGGGAAAGTTCCGTTTGAGATCCTCGTTCGTAATTTTATTAATAAGGACAAGAAACAGCACGATCATCGCAACGAATATGAGAATCGAATATACGACGAGCTGATATGTAAAATGAAAGGCCATTCGGCGTTGAACCTTCATAGGCTTACAGGCTCCCTAACTAATTTGTAGCCGAGACCACGAACGGTAAGCAGATGCGTCGGTATACTGGGATCATACTCAATTCTCTCGCGAATTCGCCTGATGTGAACCATAACCGTGTTGTCGTCCCCTAATCCGTCAATGCCCCATACCGCTTCATAAAGCTGACCTTTCGAGAAGACGATGCCGGGGTTTTTGCAGAAATACAGCAGCAGCTGAAAAACCTGTGCAGGGCATGATACCGGCTGATTATCTACTAATAATTCCCCAGCTGCTTCATTTAACTGAAAACGGCCATAACGGTAGGTTTGATGGGGGGTAGAGGCAGCAGATATTGACGAAGCAAATGTTGAATGCGGTGGAGGTGATTCCGCCTCTTCCATGCGGCGCAGCCTTGCTTTAATGCGAGCGGCAATCTCCAATGGATTAAATGGTTTTGTGATATAGTCATCGCCGCCCATCGCAAATCCGGTCAGTATATCGAGATCGGATGCTTTGGCGGTTAAAAATAAGATATGCGGATTGCCCAGCTGTCTAATTTTTGAGCAAAGCTCAAATCCGCTGCCGTCAGGCAGCATCACATCCAGCAGCACGATATCGGCTCCGTAGCGAGCGATCGTATCGAGAGCTTCTTGGCAGGTTCCTGCTGTATGGATATGCTGGAAGCCTTCCTTTTGGAGCACCAGCTGCAGCATTTTTACAATAGAAGGTTCATCTTCCACTATGACAATTTTGTTCATGTTCATCACCCCGTTTTATGCTAGCACACCAACCTTAACATCTGTTGAACAAAATTGAAAAAAATTAAGCTGCTGTTATGATTCCGTTTGTTCGCTGTTCAATTGGAATCCTTATGATTGGGTAAGAGGTGATGGGAATGATAAATCAAAATGAAACGGGACAGCGAATTCGCGTTATTGATGCGATTAGAGGGTTCTGCTTGCTTGGCATCTTGCTGGCGAACATGCTTATTTTTCAATATGGCATTTATGGGAAAGAGGAAATGCAGCTATTTAATCCTACTTCTACTGATGAAGTGACGCATCAAGTTCTCAAGGTAGCGGTGGAAGGCAGCTTTATGCCTATCTTTATGTTTTTGTTCGGCTACAGCCTCTTTAAGCTGCGCGAAGGACTAGTCGCCAAGGGGCTTAAGCCAGCGAGGTATATGGTACGGCGCTTTTTTATGCTAATAGGGCTTGGGCTTATGCATAGCATGCTCCTTTGGGAGGGCGATATTCTACTTGCATATGGGATCGCCGGTTTTTGCTTATTGTTGTTTATCAAACGGAAGCCAAAGACGCTTATGATATGGGGAGTAATTTTGAGTGTCTTAATGGCTGGCATAAGCTTCGGAATGGAGAAGGATAAACCAGAAGAGAAAGCTCGCATGCAGGAATATGTGGTAGAATCCAAAATGGTGTACGGGGAAGGGACCTATCAAGAAATTATGAACTTCCGCCAAGATGAGGATCCATTAGAAATACCTGCGGCAGTCATGGCGGTGCTTGTAGTTATGATTCCATTTATGCTGCTGCCAATGTTTTTGTTTGGAATTGCAGCTGCGAATAAGCAATGGTTCCATAATCCGAAGCGAGAGAGACGCAGATATGCGTGGATCGGCGGTATTTTGCTGCCGCTGGGTCTATTATCGAAAGGCGTGGCAGTGCTTCAACCAGAGTGGGCTTGGAGCGGCGTATTATTGAGTTTGGGCGGACAATTGCTGGCCTTTGGGTATATTTTTGGTCTTGCGTTCGTCATGTCCTTTTTATCTAAACGATCCTATATCATTATGGCATTTGAATCGGTAGGACGAATGTCTATGACCAACTATTTAATGCAGACGGTGATTTGTACCACTATATTTTATGGATATGCGTTGGGCTGGTTTGGAGAAATCGGTGTGCTTAACGGCGTACTGCTTGGCATAGCCATTTATGCCGTTCAAGCCGTTGTGTCCAGCTTCATCCTGTTCTGGTTCAAAAATGGCCCATTTGAGCGACTGCTTCGCATTGCAACATATTGGTCGTTTAGCGGAAAAGCTCGCGTTTCGAAAAAAGCAGCAGATGCACAGGCTGCGGATCATACTTATTTTAGCGCTATGAACTGAATATCATGCGAGAGGGAGCTGCCTGCAGCGAATGTGAGCAGCTTTTGGCCTTCTTCCACTAAAGCATCATGATCTGCTGCGCTTAACTTCTCAAATGATTGCATGATGAGTGCAGCGGTTTCGTTGTTTTGTTCTATTTTCCACGTGCCGCGGACGAATCCGTCTATTAAAAACGTAGAGCGAATAATGCCGTTAATTGTGAACACGAGCGGTTTATACTTTTCATCCAAAATGCGGCTGCGGTCAGAGTAGGAGAGCAGCATATTATCGAACTCGGATAGAAAGCGCGGCGGAGCTATCGTGTCGCCGGGCGGCAAGGGAGCATCCGGCAAATCAAACAGCTCATTGCCCTTCTCATCGGAGAAGGTACGCAGGCTTGGACGCAGCTGTTCTATAGTCTCGCGGAGCTTGCTTAGCCCAGACCAAACTTGCATATCCTTAATGGTTGCGGGGCCAAAGGAGCCAAGGTAACGCAGCAGCATCGTCTTGAGGGAAGGAGAGTTCGCAAGCGATTGACCAAGCCAAGCTTCCGCAGATGTATGTGTTGCTTGACCACTAAGTCCCCATACACCGCGAGGCGGGATTTGGACGAGCGGGACGAGAGTACGAATGGCAGCGCTAAGGGCAGATGGGTCAACATTAGGCCACTCTAACGCGAGTAGATGGCCGAGTTCGTTGAATGTGCGAGGCTGCTCCTCCACTAAAGCGCGACCAGCTTCACGGATAGCTTCGAGGTCTACGTTTTGCAGCATCTTTCCGTATGTACTAAACATGCCTTTTTCTAAAGCAGGTTGAAGCAAGGGCCTCATTTCCAAACCGTCACGCGCACTGACCAGATGAATCGTAGAGCGCATGAGAGCAATGCGCACGACTTGACGCTCCGTGATGAGCCTAGAGAGCTGCTCCTGTCGGAAGTTCTCAAGCCGTGTCCATAACGCGAAATAGGGCGGGTTAGGCGCTTGTGACTGAATGGCAACCAAATGCTGGATGGCCTCCAGCACGGATATATTGGATCTTCGCAGCAGCATTTGCCGCTCAAGCAAAGCTCTGTTTAATTGGCGCGTTCCTAAAATAGGTCCTGCTGCATTCTTTGCTCGCTTAGATGAAGCCATGCAATGAATCCCCTCTCTATTTACGATTCGGTTATTTTTCATTGTTCACTTTATTATACAAAAAATCCCCCTCGACCGGTGCGAATGAAGCCTCGGCGAGGGGGATTTTCTTTTAACAGGTGATTAGTTCACTTTAGTAAAGCGGCCTTCAATTTTTGCCGAGATAGTACCGGTTGTGGATTTCGCATTAATATATGTGATCGTAGCGTCAAGATCTACAGGACCAGCCTCACGGTTTGTTCCTTTCAAGAGCACCGTGTAGCCGTCGCCGCCTGTTGCCATAAAATCGTTTACGACAATCGTATAGGCTGCTGCGTCATCTAGAACAGTGCCATCGGCTTTCTTGATTTCAACAATCTTTTGGCCGTCTGGCTTGCTATCGTCATACTTATATGTGAAACCGGAAATTTGGCCAATCTTCGGGCTTGTTCCTGCCCATTGCTGATTCATCAGCTCTTTCATTTGCGCGCCAGTCAGCGTCATCTTAATGAGCACATTGCCGAAAGGCTGTACGGAGAACATGTTTCCGTAAGTGACATTTCCTTGTGGAAGATCATTACGAATTCCGCCTGAATTCATGAATGCAAAGTCCGCTTTCATTACTTCGCGCATGCCATCGGCAATTAGGTTTCCTAGCGCTGATTCGCCGGAAGCGTTAGTTGTACGTGTAATGGCAGCATCCGTTTTAGTAACCGGTGCGTTCATAACTGGAGCGTTCAGCTCTTGGTACGATTTGATCATTTGTGCAATTTCTGCATCCGGCGTAACGCCTTCGCGTTTCACTTCAACGACTTCGCCTTTAGCGGAAATAACATTATGCGTTGCACGATCGATAACTAGATCCACATCAGAGAATGCCGTACCATAAGAAAAGGCTTCAATGACAAGTTTGCCGTCGATCATTTTGTTCAGGCCGCCATGGTTGTGGCCTGCGAAGATGACGTCTACATCATCATCAACGTTGTTAGCCAGATCGACAACTTCGCCAGTTGGAGCGTCGGCTTTGCCATCGAATGGATCATGCGCCAAAATAACGATGGTGTGCACGCCCTTCGCTTGCAGTTCTTTCACTGCTTTGTTAACCGCTGGAGCTTGCTCGATAAAGTTAAGGCCTTTAATGCTTTCAGCTTTTACGATAGAAGGCGTAATATTCGTTACGACCCCGATAAAACCGACTTTAACTCCGCCAACTTCAAGTACTTTGTAGGCGTCAAGCAGCGGCTTGCCGTTTGCATCCACTACGTTTGCAGCGACATAAGGGAAGTTTGCACCGGCGAAATCCTTGCCCGTTTTCGGGTTTTTGCCTCCGTTGATTAAGCGGAGTGCCTCAGCTGCGCCAGCGTCAAACTCATGGTTGCCGAGTGTGCCGATATCGAAGCCGAGACGGTTCAAGAAATCGATCGTCGGCTCATCCTGCAGCATCGCGGATACCGGTGCGCTAGCACCAACCGCATCGCCAGCATGCACAAGCAGCGTGTTCGGATTCGAAGCTTCGCGTTGTTTCAAATATGTGGCCAAATAATCCGCGCCTCCGAGTGTCGACACGACTTTGCCCGCTGCATCTTTTACATCTTTTTTGTAATCCAATTGTCCGTGGAAATCGTTAATGCCCAGCAATTGTACCGAAATATCGCTGATCAGCGTATGAACGACTTTCACCGCCTCCGCACGAGTCGATGACGCTTTAGGGACAAACTTGCCTTCGCCGCGTCCGTTCATAACCCCGCGGTCAACTACGATATTCACGCCAGCTTTTGCCCAAGCACTAATTTGAGCATCGTCGGCCATTTTTTTGCTTTCCGCTACGATCGTCTCTTTGCCTGCTTTGAGTTTCAATGCGTTGCTTGCCATTACTGCCATTTGCTCACGCGTAATTTTGTCGTTCGGAGCAAATTTGCCTTTGGAAACTCCGTTAACCAAGCCGTTCTCGCTTGCCGCTGCAACGGATTCCGCATACCATGCAGTCGCTGGAACATCGGTGAACGAGCCTTTGCTTTTCGCAGTCAATTTCAAAGCTTTCACGAGCAGTGTCGCGAATTCCGCGCGGGTAACGTTCGTGTTTGGCTCAAAAGTGGTATCGGTTTTGCCTGTAACGATTTGTTTTGCAACCAGCTCATTAATAGCAGGGGAAGCCCAGTGAGAAGCTGGTACATCAGTAAATAGCTTGTTTAGGTCGAGGGAGAAGATGCCGAAGCCCTTTTCATCGACTTTATCCAAGTAACGGATGTTGTTCGTCGTTTTAGCATACTCCGCCGCTTTTGGAGATGAAGTGAATGTAACCTTTACATCGCCCATAACTGGAGCAATCGACCAGTTGTTATCGATCGATGGGTTGATTTGCTTATTGGTGCTAATGTAATCCATTAAGATTTGGCGGTTTTCGTCCGGTGCGTCAATAATATATTTACTTCCTTTAACGCCTGGGAAGTTGCCGCCGCCGCCAGCACGGTAATTGTTAGTAATAACGATGAAATCTTGATTTGGATCTACCGGCTTGCCTTTGTAGTTTAACTTAATGATCCGGCTGGAAGCTGCATCATTAATCGTACCATCAACTTTATATTTAGCTGGTTTGGTAACGTCAACTTGGTAAGTTACGCCATCGATCACATCAAAGTTATACACTTGGAATGAAGGATTAAGCAGTTCTTGCTCTTCCGATTTGCTTGGATCGATTTGATTGAATTTGCCAGCAGACATTTCCAGCCATTCTTTCACAACAGAACCCTTAACCATGATCGCTTTAAGCGTGTTGTCGTAGAGATAGAGATCGCCTGCACTCTTAATCGCGAGCGGGCCGGCTTTAATTTCTGTGAATTCCTCAACGCCATTGCGTCCCGCCTTGAATGGAGCGCCTACGGACAAGATTGGCGTGTCCTTGTATTCTGGCAGGTTTTTCTTAATATAGTTTTCAACATACCATTTCTGTGCGTTCGTTACGATCTGAACAGAAGGGTCGTCTTGTACGAGCGCAAAATAGCTGTGAATCGGCGCTGTTGTTGTTCCGATAGGGTTGTTTGCGTATTTAATCGTTGCTTCGTGGTCACCATTCACGGCGTCGATGATCGCTTGATCGATTTCAACAAGCGGTTTCTTCGCTGCGCTATCGTAAATCGCTTTCGTGGAAGACTGGGAGCCAGCAACTTTCCATTTGCCATCCTGTTTCTCTAGCGACAAATCAATAATTCCTAGATTGCTTCCGCCGTATCCAGCTTGCACGGCTGGCACTCCATTAATCGTGCCCTTCGCATTGTCAACGCTTGCATATACTTTGCCAGAAGCATCCTTAAATAAAGCGTCGAGCGATTTCTCGTCAACTGCAGGGAATACTTTATGAGTATGAGAGAATGTAATTGCATCAATACCAGACACCTTGCTTAGAAGCAGTACAGCATCCTCCGCGTTAGTATTTGCTTGAGAGTTGGCATTAAAGCCCGTGTGCGCCATAGCAATAATAATGTCTGCGCCTTCCGCTCTCATTTTAGGTACAAATTTCTCAGCAGTTGCGGCAATATCCTTCGTAATGACTTTGCCTTCAAGCCAAGTTTTGTCCCACTGTGTAATTTGCGGAGGTACAAAGCCGATAACACCGATTTTCAGCGTCTGCTCCTGACCGGATTCATCAACGACTTTTTTCGTAATAATTTTGTAAGGCTCAAAGCGGTTCACATCGTTATCCGGATTCGAGTCCTTATCATCGATATATACGTTTGCGCTCACATAAGGGAAATTGGCGCCTTTAAGAGCGTTGTCCAAATAATCTAATCCATAGTTGAATTCATGGTTGCCAAGGGTAGCAACGTCGTAGTCAAGTTGATTCATGGCCTTATAAACGGGATGAATCTCTTTGTCTTTAATTGGAGCTACGACAGCCTTGTAAGTGCCAAGCGGCGTGCCTTGGATAAGGTCACCGTTGTCAACAAGGAATGTGTTCTTTGATTCTGCTCTAGCCGCTTTAATCAGATTTGAAGTTCTAGCAAATCCGACCGTATTGGAAACGGCATCTTTGTAATAATCGTACGGCACAAGATTGGTGTGAATGTCTGTTGTTTCCATAATTCTGAGTTTCACGCTGGACCCTGCATCCGCTGCTGCTGCGAACATACCGTTAAACGGCATCGACAGTACGAATAAAGTCAATGACGAGACAGCGAGCTTTCGTAAACCCTTTTTCCCCTTAAGCTGACCTTCTTGCATTCTACCAATCTTCCTCTCATGTCATAAATGTTAACATAAACATAATAGAGCAGAAGCTACTAAATTCCAATACTATCGTTTCGGAATTTAATAGAACCAAGCTTATAATAATGTATATTTTGAAAAAAGAACAAGAACAAAAAATGGAAGGCTTTGTATCGAAAAGCGTTCCACTTAGCAGCTTGTTTATGTTATTTTTATAGGAACAAAACCATTTCATAGAGAAGAAGGAGTGAAACGTATGACAACGCAAACAAAAGACTGGATATTGCACTCCGTCATTTTTAACTTGAAGCATGAACAAGGCTCTGCGGAGGAACAGCAGTTTTTGGAGGATGGCGAGCGGATTCTTACTTCGATTCCGTCTGTAAAGAACTTTCAAGTGTATAAGCAAGTAAGCGGGAAAAATGACTACCGCCATGGCTTCGCCATGGAATTTGCGAATCAGGCTGATTATGATGCTTATAACGAGCATCCGCTGCATGTGCAGTTTGTAAATGAACGTTGGGTGACAGAAGTAGAAAAGTTTCTTGAAATCGATTACGCGAAGTAGGACATTCCATTGAAGATTTAGCTAATACGACATATAATGAGCGGTATAGACTACACATTTTCGAACAAATACGAACATAATGGGAAGAGGGACTAAGGGATGAAAAAGCTTAGAGTGCTTCAGCAGTTGACGGATGCCGGCGTCGTGGCGGTATTGCGTGCGGACTCGCCTGAGGAAGTTGTGGAAATGTCACGCCGTGCAATTAAAGGCGGTATCAAAGCAATTGAAATTACGATGACAGTACCATTTGCACTGCGTGCCATCGAGCAATTATCCAAAGAGTATTCAAGCTCCGTATCACCTGATGCTGACAACTTTGCTATTATCGGCCTCGGCACAGTACTAGATCCAGAAACGGCACGCGCTGCTATATTGGCAGGGGCGGAATATGTCGTTTCTCCAGCGCTTAATCCGGATACGATCAAGCTTTGCAATCGCTATGCGGTTCCTATTTTGCCGGGTACAATGACCATTCATGAAATTCAAACGGCATTGGAGCTGGGCGTTGATATCGTGAAGCTGTTCCCAGGCAACCTATATTCACCAAGTGTGATTCCTTCTATTAAAGGGCCGTTGCCGCAGGCTAACGTTATGCCAACCGGCGGCGTATCGCTCGACAACCTAAAGGACTGGATCAAAGCGGGCGCGGTAGCGGTCGGTATCGGATCCGATCTAACGAAGGACGCTGTAAAAACGGGCGACTTCTCGCTCATTGAGCAGAAAGCCGCTGCTTATATCGCAGCTTACCGCGAAGCAAAAGGACTTTAATCAAATACCTGACGGAGGCTGCCTCTGTCAGGTTCTTTTTTTTGAAATGTAAAAAAGGATATCATTTTCTCATAGTTACGTGACTAGTTTAGAGGGGGAAATCCAGCCAATGCTGAAACGAGAGCAAATTCGAATTCGTGATCCTTACATACTCGTAAATGAGCAAGAGAAATGTTATTACCTATACGGGACAACGGATGAGAATGTATGGTCAGCTCCAGGGACGGGGTTCGATACGTACAAAAGCACTGATCTTGAGAATTGGGATGGGCCTTATCCAGCCTTCAGGCCAGCGCCTGGTTTTTGGTCGGATCATCATTTTTGGGCGCCAGAAGTGTATGTTTACGATAACAGCTACTATATGTTTGCTTCATTTAAGTCAGAGGATAAGCGGCGCGCAACACAGGTTTTAATATCGGAAAGCCCTCTTGGGCCTTTTGTCCCACTTACAGATAAGCCCGTCACTCCATCGGAGTGGGAATGTCTTGACGGTACGCTGCATATCGAAGCAGATGGAACGCCATGGATGGTATTTTGCCAAGAATGGGTGCAGGTGAATGATGGTAAAATGTGCGCCATTCCATTGACCGCAGATTTAAAGGAAGCGGCTGGAGAGCCGATCACGCTTTTCTCCGCGTCGGAAGCAGCTTGGGCCATTCCATTTGGCGATGATCATAACAACTATATAACAGACGGTCCTTATCTATATCGTAATCAAGCAGGGGAGCTGCTTATGCTTTGGTCAAGCGGTTCGAAAAATGGCTACGCTATTGGGATCGCCCGTTCAGCCAGCGGAACGATTGAAGGGCCATGGACGCAGGATGCGGAGACGCTTTTCCCGCAGGATGGTGGACACGGCATGTTATTCCGCTCATTGGAAGGACAGCTTATGCTTGCCATGCACGCACCCAATAATGAGCCGGATGAAAGAGCAGTATTTATTGAAATCGAAGAGGAAAACGGTACGCTGCAGCGAAAAGTAAAAGCACAGTCCTTATAACCAATTTGGGAGCTTTGCTTGATTCTGAACAGGAATAGCGTTATAACAGAAACAGGGTCAAAAAAGAGAAAACACAATTGATTAAAGGAGTCGTTCAATTAATGGATTATCGTATTGAGAAGGACACAATGGGCGAGATTCAGGTTCCTGCGGATAAGCTATGGGGCGCACAAACGCAACGCAGCTTGCAAAACTTCAAAATTAGCGGTGAGCGCATGCCGATCGAAGTGGTGTATGCGATGGCTTATATTAAAAAAGCAGCCGCGCAAGCCAACGAGAAGCTTGGCGTTTTGGATGCAGCAAAATCAGCGATTATTGGTGAAGCGGTAGACGAAATCGTTTCAGGCAAATGGGATGAGCATTTTCCATTAGTCGTATGGCAAACAGGCAGCGGCACGCAAACGAACATGAACGTGAATGAGGTTATTGCTAACCGTGCGAACAACTTGCTTGCAGAACGCGGAAGCGAAGTGCGCATCCACCCGAATGATGACGTAAACCGCTCACAAAGCTCGAATGATACATTCCCTGCAGCGATGCATATTGCTGGCGTAATTGCGCTCGAGGATCGCTTGCTTCCATCTCTTGATCTACTGAATGGCACGCTTCGCGCGAAAGCGGAGAAGTTTAACGATATTGTAAAAATTGGACGTACTCATCTTCAAGATGCTACACCAATTACGCTGGGCCAAGAAATCAGCGGCTGGTACTCCATGCTGGACAGAACGCGCGCTATGTTAGTTCAAAGCGTAGAAACAATGCGCGATCTAGCGCTTGGCGGTACGGCAGTTGGTACGGGCCTTAATGCTCACCCTGACTTTGCAGTCGCAGTAGCGCAAGAAGTAACGGCGCTTACGGGCAAAACATTTGTAACGGCAGAGAACAAATTCCACTCGCTTACAAGCCACGACCAAATCGTATACACGCATGGTGCCGTAAAAGCGCTGGCGGCTGATTTGATGAAAATTGCAAACGATGTAAGATGGCTGGCAAGCGGTCCACGCTGCGGCATTGGTGAAATTTCGATTCCTGAGAACGAGCCGGGCAGCTCGATTATGCCAGGTAAAGTTAATCCAACGCAAAGCGAAGCTTTGACGATGGCAGTATGCCAAGTGATTGGCAATGATACGGCTATTTCGATGGCAGCAAGCCAAGGAAACTTCGAGCTAAACGTATTCAAACCAGTTATCATCTATAACTTCCTGCAATCAGTAGCCCTTCTTGCTGATGGCATGGTTTCATTCAACGACAACTGCGCGGTTGGCATCGAGCCAAACGAAGCGGTAATCAAACGTAATCTAGATCAGTCGCTTATGCTGGTCACAGCGCTTAATCCGCATATCGGCTACGAGAATGCGGCTGCCATTGCCAAAAACGCTCACAAAAAAGGACTAACATTGAAGGAGTCGGCTATCGCGAGCGGCTTGCTTACTTCAGAGCAATTCGATGAATTTGTTCGTCCCGAGAACATGATCGGAAAGCGTTAATAAACAGCGAAATAAGAAAGGATCAGCTCTTGTCTCATGGGACAAGGTGCTGATTCTTTTTGCTGTACAGAGGTTCATGTAATGATATGGGCTTTTTATGGTATGATACGAGGGGCTGCAATCGCAGCAATACTATTCCAAAAAAGTAGGTTTGTCTCATGCATTTATTATCTGTAGAACATATAACGAAGAGCTATGGCGAGAAGCTATTGTTCGAAAATGTAACATTTGGCGTAGAGGATGGCGACAAAGTCGGCATCATTGGTGTGAACGGCACAGGGAAGTCCACCTTTCTTAAGGTGATTGCGGGCCTAGAACAAGCTGACTCAGGCACAGTGTCGATCGGCAACCGGGTAACGGTTAGAATGCTGGCGCAGGACCCGGTATTTGCTCCGAACGAAACGACGCTGGAGCATGTGCTTGGCGGAGATTCTCCTCAGCTAAGAGCTGTGCAGGCTTATGCTGCGGCAATGGAAGCGATTGAGCTTAATCCAAGCGATGTAGCGCTGCAAGATAAGCTGATTAAGGCAAATCAGCTTATGGATGAATTTGATGCATGGCAGCTGGAGAGCGATGCGAAGATGGCGCTGTCAAAGCTTGGCATTAATGATTTTGAAGCGAAGGTAGAGACGTTGTCCGGCGGCCAGCGCAAGCGTGTCGCTATGGCAGCTGCTTTATTGCTTCCTTCCGATGTGCTCATTCTGGATGAGCCTACGAACCATATCGATAATGATTCCGTAGCTTGGCTCGAAGGCATGCTGCAAAAACGCAGAGGCGCATTGCTCATGATTACGCATGATCGGTATTTCCTTGATCGTGTCAGTAACCGCGTCATCGAGCTCGATAAAGGCCAAGCCCATTTCTATCAAGCAAACTACAGTCGTTTCCTTGAGCTGAAGCTGGACCGCGAGGAGCGGGAAGCTTCGACGGAATCGAAGCGTCAAAATTTACTGCGCAATGAACTCGCTTGGATCAGACGAGGAGCTAAAGCAAGATCGACGAAGCAAAAGGCGCGTATCGATCGCTTTGAGGCGCTTAAGGCAGATGCACCGAAGCAAGCGGGCGGGAAGATGGACGTATCGGTAGCTTCGACTAGGCTGGGCCGGAAAATCCTTGAAATGGAAAATGTGAAAAAAAGCTTTGGTGATCGGACCCTTATTCGCGATTTCAGCTATATTGCCGTTCCAGAGGACCGAGTAGGCATCGTCGGACGCAACGGAAGCGGGAAATCAACGCTAATGAAGCTGATTACAGGGCAATTAACGCCAGACGAAGGAACCGTGGACCTTGGTACAACAGTCAAGCTGGGCTGGTTCTCGCAAGAGCATGAAGAGATGGATCAGTCTTTGCGAGTGATCGAATATATCCGCGAGGGCGCTGAGCAAGTAAAGACGGCTGATGGCTCGACCATATCGGCGGGACAAATGCTGGAGCGTTTCCTATTCTCCCCTACGATGCAGTGGACACCGATTTCGAAGCTGTCCGGCGGCGAGAAGCGCCGCTTGCAGCTATTGCGCGTGTTAATGAATGCACCGAATGTGCTGCTGCTCGATGAGCCGACGAATGACTTGGATATTTCCACACTTACAGTGCTGGAGGATTATCTTGACGATTTCCCGGGCGTGGTGTTCGTTGTCTCTCATGATCGTTATTTCCTTGATCGGACAGTAGACAAAATTATCGCGTTCGAGGGCAATGGCGTTATTGCACATCACACTGGCAACTATTCAGATTACCAAGCGTTTGTTGAGAAATACGGCGCTGGAACTACGCCATCAGCGGTTGCAGCCGACACAGCCGTTGCAAAAGCGGCTTCGAGCGCAGAGGTGAAAAGTACAGAAGCGGCTGCGAAAACCGCGGTTAAGGGACGTACACTCAAAATGTCCTATAAGGATCAAAAGGACTTTGAGCAAATTGATGGCTGGATTGAGGCTGCGGAAACCGAGATCAGTGAAATCGCCTCACGCATGGAAGCTGCAAGCAGCGATTCTGCTCGTCTCCTAGAGCTGGCAGCAGAGCAGCAGCAGCTGGAAGAAAAGCTGGAGAAGCTAATGGACCGCTGGGCAGAACTGAATGAATTGGCTGAGCAAATCGCTGCCCAGAAGTAAACGAAACCGATTTAACCTAGTTGAAATAGAAAGGCGGCATTGTTCATGAGCAGCAATGAGATTCGTAATATTTATTGTATCGGTCGAAATTATAAACTTCACGCTTTGGAGCTTGGCAATGAGGTGCCTGATAAGCCGCTCGTGTTTACAAAGCCGTCGCATGCCATTGTTCCAATGGCAGGCAACACCGTAGATCTTCCCGGTAATGTAGGCGAGGTGCACTTTGAGCTTGAAATCGTACTGCGGATTGGCCGTGGGTATGAGCCGGGCATCGATCCAGAACAATGCATTGACGGCATGGCGCTTGGTTTGGACTTAACACTTCGTGACGTTCAGTCCAAGCTGAAGGCTAAGGGACAGCCATGGCTTGCGGCCAAAGGGTTTAAAAACTCAGCTCCGCTTGGTGAATGGCTTCCTTATCCAGGTGCAGCGGCTCTTGCTGAAAACGAGTTTGTGCTCTTGCGAAATGGCGAAGAGGCGCAGCGCGGCAAAGCCAGCGATATGTTATTCAGCGTATCGGAGCTGATTCAATTCGTAGGAGAGCATTACGGGCTTGGCGCCGGCGATCTTCTATTCACAGGAACGCCAGCAGGGGTGGCTGCTTTGCATGATGGTGACCAGCTGCAAGCATTATGGGCAGGTACAGCTGTAGGCAGCTGCAGCGTAAAGTTTGTATAAGATCAATTGATTATCATTTCGCGGCAGCGAGTTTGTTTAGCGAACATCCATAGATTTGTATGAAAAGACAGTTCTTCCCTACTTGGAAGAACTGTTTTTTTATGCAACAATTTATTTAGGGGAGTGTGAGTGTAAGATGAAAGTCGTTTGGATTGAGGATGAGCAGCAGCTGCTTCAGGAATGCGCTGATTATTTGCGGAAAGAATCGGTGGAGGTTTATGGCGCTTCCTCATTGACCGAAGCGGAGCCGCTCATTAAGCAGATGAATCCGGATTTGCTGCTAGTAGATTGGATGCTGCCCGGTGGAGCGAGCGGAATAGACATTTGCAAGCGTAATGAAAAAGAGTGGAAGCTGCCCTTCATTATGGTAACAGCCAAGGGTGATGAATTCGATAAGGTGCTGGCACTGGAGCTTGGCGCGGACGATTATTTGACGAAGCCGTTTGGGCTTCGTGAACTAAGTGCGAGAATTAAAGCGGTTATGCGCAGAGCAAGCAAGCATGGCGAGCCATCCCTTCCTGCGCCTGATGAATCGATTATTTATAGAGGACCGCTCATGCTCGATCAGCAGCGCTTCACAGCTGTGCTCAATGAGCACAAACTTGACTTGACCCGTACTGAATTTTTGCTGCTGTGGAAGCTCGCGGCAAATCCAGGCAGAGTGTTTACACGAACACATTTGATGGATGAGGCGCTTGGCGACGGTTTTCTCGGTTATGAGCGAACGCTCGATTCACATATTCGCAATTTGAGGCGTAAGCTGGAAGGCGGCGATGAGAAGCGTGAGCTCATTCAAACCGTGTATGGAGTTGGCTATCGTTTTACGGAGGAAGTACTGTGAAGAGCTATAGCAGTATAAGCATGCAGCGTGAGAAGCTTAGATTAGTTTACATATGTATGATTGCTGTCATTGTTGCATTTATTTGTACCTTATGGATGATGAACAGCATCGATCGGACTGAGCTTAAGAAGACGCAGCTGTTTTGGAATGGATACGCTAAGCTTTTTTATGAGACGACGGGAAGCTGGATCGGTCTTGAGGATCGGCTTCAGCATGATCGTTACATGATTTCCGGACACAAGTCGCTGTCCATTATCGTTTATGACAAAGATGCAATAACCGAGATAGCCACGCTGGTCATTAAGCAAAATACGGATAAAGACGAGCGGAAAATAGCCGTACTCTCAAATGGCTCGATTGTCGGGTATACGCAGGTATCGACTACAGCTCAGAAACTTATAAGTATGAGAATGGTATTGCCGCCGCTGTTGCTCGCTATGTTGATATACAGCATTGGATTATGGGTTATTCAACGCTCGCACAATGTTTCAAAACAAACGGAGCGGCGAATAGCGGCGTTAATTTGGGAGCGAGCCTCTTTATCAGAAAATCATCGTATAGACGGGGACAAGCAGCTCACGGATGCGCTCGATCAAATAGATGGGCTTGTGCGGCGTGTAGAACGTCTAGAAACGGTTAGGCGAACGATGGTAGCTGACATTGCTCATGAGCTTCGAACGCCGATTGCAGTCATGCGGACGCAGCTGGACCATGCCATTCAGGAGGGACTGCCGCTGCCATTAGCGCGTACTGTGTCGCTTCATGATGAGACGCTGCGTCTCACTAAGTTAGTTCGAGATTTACAGGAGCTGTCGCTAGCGGAATCTGGCCATTTGTCCTTAAGCAAAAGCTGGTTTTCACTTACCGCGCTAGCTGCGGCGGTTGCTGAGACGCTAGTCGTTCAATCGGATGAACATACGATACAGGCAACGGTACATATGGAGCATGATATTCGTATTTATGCGGATGAAGCAAGGATCAGGCAAATTATTATTAATTTGATTGGGAATGCGCTGCAGCATGCACGCCATGAGCTGCGAATCGAGCTCAGCTTAGAAGCTGGATATGCGGAATTGACGATTATCGATGATGGTTTGGGAATTGAAGAGGAGGAGCTTGCTTTTGTTTTTGACCGCTTTTACAGAGGAGCTGGGCAAGCTAGAGCAAGCAAACGCGGCTCAGGGCTGGGCCTTGGGCTCGCCATAGCGAAGCAATTCGCGCATGCCCACAGCGGAACGCTTGATGTGTCGAGCAGTTATGGCAAAGGAGCTGCGTTTACGTTAAGCCTCCCCATCATAAAAGACTAGCCATCTGCACAAGTTCTGCATATTTGCTCCATTAAGAATGCATATCGATTTGATAAAGTGATAGCATTCAATGGAACAAGGGGTGAGATTTGAAGAGATGATAAAGATAAAGGAATTATGTAAGACGTATGGCAAGGGAGAAGCAGCGGTCAGAGCGCTGAGGGACGTATCTTTTACAATTACTAAAGGAGAAATGGTATCCATTACGGGTGCCTCCGGTTGCGGCAAATCAACGCTGCTGCATATTATGGCTGGCATCGAGTCCAGCGATAAAGGTGAAGTATGGATTGGAGACGCGCCCATCCATTCATGGGAAGACGAAAAGATCGCTAAGCTGCGGCTTGCGAAGATGGGGTTCGTGTTTCAATCCTATCATCTCATACCGGTGCTGAATGCTTGGGAGAATACGGCGCTGCCGCTTATTGCCGCAGGCAGTGATGCCAATAAGGCCAAAGAGAGAGCGCTTGAAGCGCTCAAAGAGGTTGGGCTGTCTGATAAAGCTAATCAATATCCTAATCAACTATCAGGCGGTCAAAATCAACGAGTTGCTATCGCTAGAGCTATTGTGGGGCGACCCGATATCATTTGGGCAGATGAGCCTACAGGCGCGCTTGATACGGAAACGGCGGATCAAATCATTGGGATGCTGGAGATGCTCAATCGCCATTACAACACAACGATCGTTATTGTGACGCATGATCAACAAGTAGCTAACCGAACATCACGCACCATTCGATTGCAAAACGGACGTGTTATCCATGATGGGGGCGTTTCGTCATGCTAACGTCTAGTCTTGTATGGCGAATGGCGCTGAGTCATCTGAGAAAACAATGGAAGCAGACGTTGATCACGATAATGGCTGGAGCCATCGGGGCCATGCTGATTGCCATTAGTGCTGTAAACTATGAATCGGTCGAGCGAAGCGGGGCAGCTTGGATTGAGAAGCATCTAGGCCCGATCAACTGGAAGCTAACGCCGGAGAAGCTTAATTCTGACGGTTTCTCCGCGGAAGAGGCTGCATTTTTAGTAGACTTCTCACGAAAAAGCGACTATACGATTCTTCCCTATGTAAAGGCGGAAGCGGCTGTTTTTGCTGAGGCTGCAAATACGGGTGAGCAATCCATTCTGAAAAATATGCTGTTTATGGGCTTCTCTATGGAGGAAGCTGCTAGGTTTGATCCTGCCTATGAAAACTTATGGACAAATGGCTTGGCTGACGATGAGCTTATTATTAACCGTGACATAGCCAAGCTTCTGCATGTTGACGTCGGTGACGCGCTTAAGGTTACTGTCTCAGGCAAAGATGAGTTATTTCGCATTCGTGCGGTAGTAGAGCAGCGAGGACTCACTGGCTACCAAGAATATGGTGCATTTGCCGGTACAATAATCGGTACGGAGCAAGCTGTGCGTCAAATGTCTGGCCAAGCTGGAGATGGCTATGAGGCTATACTGGCGGGAAACTCTGATCCATCTGTAAACTTGGGCGGCATGTTTTTTGTTTCAGGCCACACCTACAATGTAGAAAATTTGAAAAGCAAATATAAAAATGAAGTCGATGATATGAACTATTCGATCATTATTGGAATGATCAGTATTGTAGCCGTTATATCGAGCATGCTGTTTATGCGGCAGGTGCTGGTCATGATTGGCGACTCCAGGCGGGAGATGTACGGTATTCTACGAGCAATCGGATTCTCGCGAGACAATATATCTGCGATGTTCATGGTTGAAGCGCTCTTGCTGTCAGTAGCCAGTGCGATGCTTGGTACGCTGATTGGGTTGTCTGGCGGTTATGGATTGATTCATTTTTTTTATAGCTTCTATGCTGCGGACCTGTCTCAAATGGCTGGACTCGTTGTGCCGATTACAGCTCATGTTTCGATCCTAACAGCAGTAACTGTATTTGCTGCAACCTTGTTGTTTCTTCTTATCATTTCTGGATTAACAGCTCGTAAAGCAAGCAGATTCAATATTGTTGAAGCGCTGCGAGGGCCTTCAGCGGACGGCGGGACCTTGCGAGCGAAAGGGTGGAAACGAACACGAAACCGCTGGGTAATCGCTGCGGGTTTATCCGCTACTTGTGTTCATTTCATATTTGCATTTATCGATCCGCCTGAATTAACGAATGACAACATGCTTACCATTGTGCTTACTTGGATAGCATCCGTGTTTACAGTGTTATTTATCGTGCTTAATGTAGTGGGGAAAATGACTGTCCCGCTGCAAAAGCTGCTGCGGCTTATTGGTGTTCCGCCGATATCCATGCTCCTTGCTGTTAAATACCCGAATCAACATAAAGGACGAACGTACACAGCAGCGCTTTTATTTGCACTTGTTATGATGTTGATTACATTTTTGGTTGGGATTACGCAGCTTATACAGGCTAGCGGAAATGTAGATCGCATAAATCAAACTGTCTTAGGTTTTGGTGGTTATGCTGTATACCAATCTGAGCTGGAGAAGGATAAAATTGAAGCGGTTGCCGCTGCTGACCCGTTGATAAAGGAGCATATAAAGGGGAAAGTTGTCGTGGAGCCTTATATGCTTAGTATGCAGGAGAACGGCATAGCTCAAGCTATTATACCCGTTACGAAGGAGCTCCTGCTTAATAACAACTTTGCATTAAATGCGCGATCGCCAGCGTTCTCAAGCGATGCTGAAGCGTGGCAGGCTGTACTGAATGACCCTGCATATGTGATCCTGCCTGACTATTACAAAGAGAAGAGCTCTCTTTTTCCTAAGCCATTATTAAATCTGAAGGCAGGCGATAAGATTACGCTTCCTGTATATAAGAGCAAGCTCCGATCGAGAGAAGAAGCTTGGGTTCCGGCACAGAAACGAGATTTCATTATCGCTGGTTTTTTAAATAACGACGCAGCTTCCGGGTTAATAGATTTCTATGGTACAACCTTGATGAACAAAAAAGTTGTAGATGAGCTGCGTCCGCTTGGTCATAAATGGCCCAACCAAACCGATCTTGGCTTCGTTTTATTTCAATTTGATTATAAAGACATTAAGCTGGCTAAGGAGCTGGAGGAAAGATTTGCACTTGAAGGCGTACTGGCCTTTCATGTTCCTTATGTGCAAAATACAGCGGAGCAATTGATTAATAAACAAATTGGCTATGGATTCATTGGTTTTACGGTTATATCCGCTCTTATTGGTTTACTAGGTCTTGCGATTATTTTGTTTAGAGCCGTGCGCGAGCGGAGCAAACAGATCGGAATGATGCGCTGCATCGGCGTTCCCGGCAAGTCCATATTTTGGATGCTGTTTATCGAAGGTTTTGTTATAAGCTTGATGGGTTTGTTGTCAGGCTTAGCGATAGGCCTTAGCGGGGTTCATATGTTTGTCGAGAGTGTGAAAGAGGATTTGAAAGGCGATAAGTCGGCTCTCCTGTATGAGTATCCATTCGATATTGTTTTTCCCATTATAGCTGGCTTGCTGCTGGCCTCTCTGCTCATTAATATTACGCCAGCAAGGGCAGCACTCAAGCTCAAAGCGGTTGATGTTCTCAAAATGAGCAGCGATTAAAATGGATGTATCAGGCTAGAACACTAAGCAAATAAAGGAGCTTCGACAGTGAGTATACTGCCGAAGCTCCTTTTTGCATAGGACGAGCAACAATTATTTTCCATTAAAAGCGGTTAGCATCCATACATGCTTCTCAAGTGTCGTATGAATAGCAAGGAGCATGTCGGCTGTTGTTTCATCGTCAGCCTTTTGTGCGGCCTCCATGCCGTCTTTCAGTTCACCGATTACGGTTGTAAAATCTTTAATCAATTGCTCAACCATCTGTGTCGCATCTTCTTTATTGGATGCTTCTTCAATGCTTGAAGTTTTCAAATAATCTTTCATGGTTGCGATAGGCGTACCCTTCACGGCAAGCAAGCGTTCAGCGATTTCATCGACATGAAGCGCAGCTTCTTCATAAAGCTCTTGGAATTTTGCATGCAAAGTGAAAAACTGGGAGCCCTTTACGTACCAGTGATAATTGTGCAGCTTGATGTAAAGTACGCTCCAGTTGGCGATTTGGCGATTCAAATGTTGTTGTACAGTTGTAGGTGTTGTCATAATGATCATCCTTTCTGATGGTAGTTTGCGCTATTTGCAGTCAGTGAATACAAAAATGGAAAGGTTGATTGCAAATTCTGAATTAAATTAGACTAACTCCTTGTTTATAATTATTACAAACTAGAAGATGTCTGTCAATATGTATACACCATTTTGTTAGAGTTGAAACATCGTATTGTCATTGAAGCTCATTTTTTTTTATTACGGAATGGAAGAGGCCATCTGACGGAACAAAATAGAGCGCTTACAAAATAATGATTGACAGAAATATACAGGATAAAATATAGTATGAATTATTAAATGAAACGTTTAATCAATTATTTATTAAATTCATATATCTCCTAATTTAAACTCTTTGTTCATAAGTGTTTAACGTAGATGAAACGTTTAATTATTGTAAAGGTGGTTCGTCATGAGTCAGGAACGAATAACGATTAAAGATGTTGCTAAACGCGCAAAAGTATCGATTGCTACGGTATCCAACGTACTGAATGGAACAGGCAGAGTAGCGCCTAACACGGTTCAGTCGGTTCAAGCAGCTATCGCTGAGATGAATTTCACGCCAAGCATGTCCGCTCGCAATTTAAAGGATAAGAAATCATCGCTAATAGCGGTCATTGTCCCTTTCTTGGAGAAAGGCAGACTGCATGACAATCCGTTTTATTGGCAGCTTGTTACGGGCATTGAAGAAGGGGCACGGAATGAGAAGCTGCATGTCCTTCTTGTTGGGGTAGAGCCGGATGAAACCTTTTCATTCGTTCGTGAGCGCCATTTGGATGGTTTGATCATTATTGGCGTATTTGAGGGTTCACCGATATACGAGCGAATTTTAGAGTTGAATGTGCCTTGTGTGTTTATGGATAGCTATTTAAAAAACAATGAGCTGTACCAAGTTGGGTTGGATGATGAGCTTGGGGGTTATATCGGAACAAAACATCTGCTATCACTTGGACACCAGAACATCGCATTATTGACCGGGACACTGCTGGAAGAAGGCGTTAATCATAGACGGTGGCTCGGCTATAAGAGAGCGCTGGAAGAAGCAGGGATGGCCTACCAAAGCGACCATGTTTTCGAGGTTCCTACCTCCTCCATTAGCGGTTATCGCACGGCATCTCAAATCGCTTCAAGAGGACAGGAGCTAACGGCTGTATTCGCTTTATCGGATGTTCTCGCTATTGGATTAATTAAAGGCTTGCATGATCTCGGTATCGTTGTGCCGCGTGATGTATCCGTAATGGGTTTTGACGATAATCAAAACAGCCATTATATGGTGCCCGGCTTAACGACCGTTCATCAGGATATTGTGCTCAAAGGACAGACGGCTGTGAAATTGCTGACTGCACAAATGGATAAGGATGCTGCTATCGATCGAAAGGTCGTAATTGGAGTCGAGCTGACGATTAGGCAAAGCACAGCAGTAAAGAAATGAACAGAAGCAGCGCGATAAGCAGCAATCTATGAAGGGGGTGATGCCAAACTTCTAGGAGCCTAGGTGAAATAATGCGTCTAAACGGAGGGTATTTTGTTGAACTAGGCAATAAATCTGCATTTCAAAATAGTGGGGAGTGTTGAATGGATGAAGGTTATAGGGAAAAGGTTAGCTTTGTTCGTATTAGCAGCAGCACTTGTATTGCCGGCAATTAGTGTTAATCCAAGAGAAGCAGAGGCATTAACCGCATCGTCCGCGCTTAGTCCAGTTACGCCAAAGGATACGGTGTACCAAATTATTACGGATCGATTTTATGATGGCAACACAAGCAATAATATCCCTGCTGGCTCCTCCGCTGCTTTATTTGATGATGCGAATGGCGATGGCAAAGGGGATGGCAATGATTTAAAGCTTTATCAAGGCGGGGATTGGCAAGGGATTATCGACAAAATTCCTTATTTGAAAAATATGGGTGTAACAGCTGTTTGGATATCCGCACCCTACGAGAATAGAGATACAGTAATTGAGGATTACCAGCCTGGCGGCGGCATGAATAAATGGACGAGCTTCCATGGCTATCATGTTCGCAATTATTTTGCGACGAATCAGCATTTTGGGCTGATGAAGGACTTTGAGAATCTTCGTGATGCTCTCCATAATCAAGGAATGAAGCTGGTCATTGATTTTGTAACGAATCATACGAGCCGCTGGCAAAACCCGACTAACGGCAATTCTCCAGAAGACGGCAAGCTCTATGAGCCGGATAAAGACGCAAGTGGTAATTATGCCTTCAATGCTGCTGGCAACCCTTACGATTACAACAACGATGGCAAAATAGAAAACCTAATCGCCGACCCGAATAATGATGTAAACGGCTGGTTTCACGGATTAGGCGATCGCGCCGGCGACAATTCTCGTTATGGCTTCCGTCATAAGGAACTCGGCTCGCTTGCGGATTTCTCGCAAGAGAATGCCAATGTAGTTGCGCATTTGGAGAAGGCAGCGACGTTCTGGAAATCGAAGGGCGTTGATGGCTTCCGCCATGATGCAACGCTGCATATGAATCCTGCATTCACAAAAGGTTTAAAAGACGCCATTGACTCCGCTGCAGGCGGACCGCTCACTCATTTTGGTGAATTTTTTATCAGCAGACCTGACCCGAAATATGATGAATTCCGTACCTTCCCTGACCGTACAGGCGTGAATAATCTTGATTTTGAATTTTATCGTTCTGCAACAAATGCTTTCGGCAACTTCTCCGAGACGATGTCTACTTTCGGTAATATGCTGACACAAACGAGCGCCGATTATTCCTATGAGAATCAAGCGGTAACATTCCTCGACAACCACGACGTTACGCGGTTCCGCTATATTCAATCGAACAATAAACCTTATCACGCTGCGCTCGCAACGCTTATGACATCACGTGGAACACCAAATATTTATTATGGTACGGAGCAGTATATGTCCTCCGCGGACAGCAGCGATATTGCTGGCCGTTCATTTATGCAGAAGGCGGCTGCTTTCGATGAGACGACAACTGCTTTCAAAGTAATCAAGAATCTATCGGCCTTGCGTCAGTCCAACGAAGCGATCGCTTATGGTACAACTTCCATTCTGTACAGCACAGACAATGTTCTCGTTTACCAGCGTCAGTTCTACGACAAGCAAGTGATTGTCGCTGTAAATAGACAGCCAGATATTTCGTATACGGTTCCTGCAATTAATACAACGTTGCCTGTAGGAACTTACACAGATGGATTGTCCGGCCTGCTAATGGGCGCGTCGAATACGGTTGCGAGCGTATCAGGGCAAAATAAAATTTCAAGCTTCACGCTCTCAGGCGGCGAGGTAAACATTTTGGCGTACAATCCATCGCTTGGCACTACGGTTCCAAGAATCGGAGATGTTGTTTCTACCTCAGGACGCCCAGGCAATACCGTTTATATTTACGGAACGGGCTTAGGCGGCACGGCTACCGTGAAATTCGGTACGGTTGCTGCAACAATCGTATCTAACAATGATACGTTTATCGAAGCTGTCGTTCCAGCTGTAGCTGCCGGTTCACGCAGCATTACGGTTACGAAAGGAACAAATGTCAGCAATAGCTTTACTTACGAGGTACTGTCGGGTGATCAGGTGCAGGTCATCTTTAAGGTCAATGCCACAACGACAGTTGGACAAAATATTCATATCGTCGGCAGCATTCCTGAGCTTGGCAGCTGGGATGCAGCTAAATCGACGGAAGCGATGATGAATCCGAACTATCCAGTATGGTTTCTGCCGGTAAGTGTGCCGAAAGGGACGACCTTCGAATTCAAGTTCATTAAGAAGGACAGTCTCGGCAATGTCATCTGGGAGAGTGGAACGAACCGCTCGTTTACTTCCCCTGCGAGTTCGACTGGCACGTCTGATACTGCCGTCTACAATTGGTCTTGATGTAAATCAGCAGCGCGGAATTCAAGCATAAAAAACCCCGACGGTTCAAGCAACCGTCGGGGTTTGATGTATTTGTGATTTTTTAAAATCGGATAGAGCAGGTTTTACTTTGCTTCCGCTTCCGCAAGCATGAAAATCGTTAATATAAACATGGCATGCGACCAAGTAAGCGGGACAACCCAAGCGGTTTCGCCGGTGTTTTTGTCTACTTGCTCTGGCAGGAGGCCGGTCTCCGTACGATGGTCCATCGCCCACTTCAGCAATTGCTTCGCTTCATCAATGCTGCCGGTTTGAATGCGATAGTGAGCAAGCCATAGTGTAGTGAGAATCCATGGGTTACCGCCAATATAGATATCGTCCTCATAGCGCTTAATGCCGCCGACGCCCGGTACAGTCAATGCAGCTTCAACAGCATCAGCAGTGCGGCGCATGGAGTCATCATCTGCCGCTACCGCTCCAAACGGTACAGCGATGCCAAGCAGGCTGATATCAATTACAGCATCATGATCGAGAACATGCTTCTTGTAGCCTTTATTGCTTTCAGTCACATAACCAGTTGAGCCAGCTGCCAAGGCTTGCTCGTATTTGCCTGCGTTTACCGTTAGGTCAACTCCGCGGTAGAATCGGCCGCCTTCCTCGTTCCAGCATAGCTCTTTGATCGCTGCTGAAATCCGCTCCGCAGCAGCAGTCCATTCAGCTGCAAGCTCAGGTTTGCCTGCTAGCTCGGCAAAGCTCGCTGCTGCCGTCAACCCGCCGTATACAGCGGCTGAGGAGTACGTATGCGACGCTTCACGCTCTTCCCACAGGTCGATGCTAGGCTTCGGCAAGCCGCTCTCTGCATCGAGGAAGCTCATCAAGAAGGATGCGCCTTTCTCTACAGCAGGCCATACCTGCTTAGAGAAATCAGAGTCCTTTTTCTCCAAATAATGCTGCCACATTCCCCAAAGAATCGACGAGCCTTCATCAATTTGCAAACCCCATGATGGCGCTAAGCTGCCATCATGATAATGCCGCTGCTGCCATGAACCATCTGGTGATTGCGCAGAAAGCGTCCATGCATAGAAGCTGTCGGACAGAGCGCCAAGACCTGCTTTATCAAGCGCAGTTGTAATGAATGCGGCATCTCGGCCCCAGCAGTAGGAATAACCCCCGCAGCGCGTGAAATTTTCATCAAATTCTGGAGCAGCGATAATGCTTCCCGTTTGCTCATCGGACATGAGCTTGAACATAAGCAGGGATCGGTCATATAGATCTGAGATTTCGTTGTCGTCAATCGGACAAGGGGCAGCGGCAGCCAAAAATTCATGCCAGTAGGTTGTCGTTTCTTGAACCCATTCTGCGCTTGTTTTGCTTTTTGCAGTACGCATTTGTTGCAGTACGCTTTCTTCATCATGGCCGGCTGTTATATAGACGGGAATCGTTACGGATGCGCCTGCTGCAAGCTCATCGACGCGCCAGTTCAAGGCACCATCTGGCTTCATATCAATGTTATTGCCGTTCAACTCCCCATGCTGAACGTTATCCCAGTTGATTCCTGATTGATAACCTGTGCATACGTTTGCACTTGAAAGCGCAAAATAATACTTATGGCGGAAATGAACCAAGGAGTCTTCAGCGGCATTAAACATAGTTGTGTTATATAGATTATTCTCGCTTACGAGAAAAGAAGAGTGAACGATAAACGAGAAGGAAGCAGCTTGATTGCTGACGTTTGTGAACGTGTATTCACGAACGATAATATCTTGGCCGGGAACAGCAAAATGCAAGCTGTCCACTTGAACGGGCTGTTGTTCAGTACGAGCATTCACTTGCAAAATGTTTGTTTTTGCAACATATGCCGTCTCATGAGTGAAGCCGTTCGTTTCTTCATCAAACCAGGAAACAGGGGATTGCGCCCACTGAATTCCTGTGCGGATAGCGTCTACATGCTGCGGCAAATCAATGTTCGGCCACCACAGGCGATACATTTTGCCTGTGCGGCCAAGCGATGCGAGAAACTTGGAATTGCCGATAATGGCATCCACTAAAAATGGTTTTTTATTTGACATGCTGTCAACTCCTCTTGGATACGGTTTGAATCGATGATTCGCGAACGATCAGCCTATGCGGAATAATCATTCTGTTCTGGTGTATGCTTTCTTCTTGTATAAGACGAATCAACATTTGTGATGCGGTATAGCCGAGCTGATAGGTTCCGATATCTATCGAGCTGATTGGCGGTGTTGCAAGTTCGGACAATGCAATGTTATTGAAACTTACGATGCTAAGATCATCAGGCACCTTGTACCCAAGCTCTGTCAGGCCGCGCAATACGCCGAATCCGACTACATCATCGATGACAACAAGGCCGCTAGGTCTTTCGGGCAGGCTCATCATAAATGACATGGCACGATAGCCGCTTTGCTGAAGAAACTCGCCTTCAACGATCCATTCGGATCGAACAGGCAAACCGGCTTCGGACATGGCTCTGCGGTAGCCTTCCATCCGGTCATGTGCAACGGTTAACGATGGCGGACCGCTAACAAAACCGATTCTTTCATGGCCTTGGACAATGAGATGCTGCGTCGCATCATAAGCTGCTTGCTCATTGTTATTATCGACTGATAATATATTAGGCCGATTTTCTGTGCGGCCTATTAATACAGTAGGAAACTTATGTTTGTCCAATAGGTCGATTAAAGGGTCATTTACCCGAGAGGATAACAAGATAACGCCGTCAACTCGTCTACCGAATACAAGACGTGATACGGTTTCCGTCTCGTCGCTTGGCGACGTCGCTGCGGTAAGCAGCATATCGTATCCCGCTCTTGTTGATTGCGTCAATATTCCGCGAAGCAATTCACCGAAGAAAAAGTCCTGAAACAGCTCTTCAGCTGGTCGAGGCAGCATTATGGCTAAGGTTTGTGTTGTTTTTGATACCAGACTCTTCGCCATCACGTTAGGATGGTAGCCCATTTCTTCCATATACCGTTTGACCTTCTGAGAGGTTGCCTTGCTAATTCTAGGATGATTAGAGACGACTCTTGATACAGTGGAAGGAGATACCCCTGCAGCTTTTGCAATATCTTTAATGGTTACCATATTAAGTTGAACCCCCACCCGCGCAAACGTGCTTGCTTTATATGCTTCATCCTAATGCAACTGTTGCCTAAAAGTAAATATATATCTAAAGTAAGCGTTTCACAAATATTGAAAAACTGAATGAGAAGGAGAATATCGAAGAAAATTGAAGATAACTCCGTATTTAAGCGGAATATTGAACTGTGCAAACGTTTTAACAAACCGTGCACCTTGTTGTATGATGAATCCACGAATAGAACGCTTTCAAAACAATTCCACCATGTTTTCAGCTGTGAAACGGCATAAAAACCGCTCACAAATTATTTTCTAGTATGATTTGTACAAACGTTTGCGCATTGTTGAGTTTACCAATTTATGATGGGAGTAAGCTTTTCAGAACGATGAATAAAACGTTTGTGCGAATGCAGCCTATTAGAAAAGAGCTTGAGGAATTGTTGGAACGCCGCGAATTCAAAAAAAAGGCATGAAACACATTATGGAGGGGGATCACCTAGCATGAAAAAGTGGTTTGTAATGTCATTAATCACAGCCTTATTTATCGTTTCCGCTTGTGGTGGAACAAATAAGGCAGAAAACACAGAGAAAACTGGAAATGCAACAAATGCTCCAACGAATAATACACCTGCTAACGAAGGTACTGCATCAGAAGAAATCGTTCCTGAAGAAGGCGCATCACTGCTTATATGGGAAAGTAAAGAGGAACGTCCTTTCGTTGAAGCCATCGCGAAGGAATTCACTGCAAAATACGGCATTGAAATTAAATTCGAGGAAATCGGCGCAGGCGATCAAGTAA
The DNA here is from genome assembly GCF_052115145.1 of Paenibacillus sp. 2TAB26. NCBI lineage: Bacteria > Bacillati > Bacillota > Bacilli > Caryophanales > Paenibacillaceae > Paenibacillus > Paenibacillus sp. 2TAB26. The sequence continues at coordinate 51,309 of NZ_JBFRGC010000008.1, read as the reverse complement.
ACAAGCTGGTTACAGACGGCCCTGCAGGTCTTGGCGCTGACGTTGTTCTTTTCCCTCATGATAACCTTGGTAAAGCAGTAACAGCTGGATTGGTTTTGCCAAATGACTACTATGAAGAGCAATCAAGAAGCGCAAACTCGGAAATTGCAGTAAATGCAGTATCTTATGACGGCGTGCTTTATGGATACCCGCGCTCGGTAGAAACATACGCATTGTTTTATAACAAAGCACTAATCAAAGAAGCTCCAAAAACGTTTGATGAGGTAGTAGCATTCTCGAAAACGTTCAACGATACGAAAAACAACAAATACGGTCTTATGTGGGATGTAGGAAACTTCTACTTCAGCTATCCGTTCATCTCAACTGGCGGTTATGTATACGGCGATAACGGTCAAAACAAAGACGATATCGGCCTTAACACAGAAGGCGCAATCGCTGGTTTGAAATACTACGGTTCATTGAAAGACAGCATTTTGCCGCTTAACTCTGGCGATATCAACTACGATATTAAAAAAGGTTTGTTCATCGGCGGTACACTTGCAATGGATATTAACGGACCTTGGACTATCGGCGATTACAGAAACGCTGGCATCGATTTCGGCGTAGCTCCATTGCCTAGCATCAACGGCCAACCGGCTTCTTCCTTCTCAGGCATTAAAGCTTGGTATGTTAACTCATTCTCGAAATACCCGAATGCAGCACGTCTATTCTCTTACTATGCATCTACAAAAGAAGCTCAGTTGAAAAACTTTGAACTGACAGGCGCTATTCCTGCGAACACAGAAGCAGCAGCAGATCCTACTGTACAAGGCAATGAAGTGGTAAAAGGTTTCTTGGAGCAATTCAACCAATCGACGCCAATGCCTTCCATCCCTGAGATGGGCAATGTATGGACTCCTATCGGAGCAGCATTCTCTGACGTATGGAACTCCGGCAAAGATGCAAAAGCAGCTTTAGACAATGCCGTGCAACAAATTAAAGACGCTAACAACGGCGCAGCGGCATCGAAATAACATCATATCAACGGTTTCACCCGCCGAATTCCTTCGGCGGGTGAACCGATGTTTTATAAGCGATACTTTCCATACTAGCAAGTTGCAACAAGTTTTTTTATATGAAAGGAAGGGAGCCAGGCGGGATGAATCGTCATCGCAGCACCGCGGCTATATTGTCGTTACTCGTAATGGGTCTTGGCCAATTGTATAACCGCCAATTTATAAAAGGCTTAATTATGCTTGCTGTTGAAGCAGCGGCGCTCATGTATTTTATTCCAAACCTAGGAAGAGCGATTTGGGGAGTTGTCACGCTCGGAGAGAAAACGCAAGGGCTTGAGAAAATAGGTAAAATCAGTGTTCGTGTAGAGGGAGACCATTCGATCTTTCTTCTAATCAGTGGATTAATAACGTTAATTTTATTCCTGCTATTTGTCTTTATCTATGTTATGAATATCCGCGATGCTTATCTGAACGGCAAGCAAAGAGACGCAGGAGTGGCGCCAGCAAGCTTTCGGAAGACGTGGGCTTATGTAACGGATCGTAATTTTCCGCACTTACTGCTTACGCTTCCGGCGCTCGGTGTATTGTTTCTAACGATCATGCCGATTATCTTCATGATTATGCTTGCTTTCACCAACTACGCATCGCCTGATCATATTCCGCCAGCTAAGCTGGTTGACTGGGTAGGCTTCCAAACGTTTGCTAATCTATTGACTTTGAAAACGTGGAGCCATACATTCGTTGGCGTATTTACTTGGACGATTGTATGGGCTGTTATTGCAACGGTAACGACGTATTTCGGCGGTTTGTTAGTTGCGCTGCTAATTGAGCAAAAAGGCATTCGTTTTAAAAAGCTATGGCGGACATTGTTCATTATTCCTTATGCCATTCCGCAATTGATCTCCTTGCTCGTCATGAGAAATTTGTTTAATGGACAATTTGGTCCGATCAATCAATACTTAAAGTTTTTTGGTATGGGCAAGCTGCCTTGGCTGACAGATCCATTTTGGGCAAAGGTAACGGTTATTATCGTTAATATGTGGATTGGTATCCCGGTTTCAATGGTACTTATTCTAGGCGTATTGACTGCAATTCCGAAAGACCTGTACGAAGCTGCCGATGTTGACGGCGCAACAGGCATACAGAAATTCCGTATTATTACGATGCCATTTATTTTGTTCTCGACGGCACCGATTCTGATTACACAGTTCGCTGGCAACATGAATAACTTTAACGTTATTTTCTTGCTCACGAACGGTGACCCGGTTAAAGGTGATTACCAGTACGCCGGCAGCACGGACTTGCTTGTAACCTGGTTGTATAAGCTAACGCTGAACAACAGTCAGTTCAATATGGCATCCGCGATCGGTATCATCATTTTCTTGATCGTAGCGTCGTTCTCTATTTATAACTATCGCCGCTCACGGTCATTTAAAGAGGAGGATATGATTCAATGAAAATGGGCCGGAAAACCGCCAATATTGTGCGCCTGACACTTAGCTATGTCGTTCTAATATTTATAGCTGTGTGCGCTATCTATCCTGCTCTTTGGGTGCTGCTATCCTCGCTTCGCCCGGGCACGGCTCTGTTTAGCGACAGTCTTATTCCTGATACATTCACGATTGTTCATTATAAGGAGTTATTTACGAATCCAAGCTTCCAATACGGTGTTTGGTACGTGAATACGCTCAAAATTGCGACGTTGACGATGATCTTCTCTACGATTCTGGTCACGCTCAGCATGTACGCGTTGTCGCGCTTCCGCTTCCGCGGCCGTAAGATGACACTGACGATTATGCTTGTACTGGGCATGTTCCCTGGCTTCATGAGTATGATCGCTATCTTTATCTTCTTATTGCAGCTTAACCTGCTAGATACACATGCGGCGCTCATTATCGTATATTCTGCTGGTGCAGTGCTCGGTGGCTTTGTCGTTAAAGGCTTTTACGATACGATTCCTCGGAGCTTGGATGAAGCGGCTCGGATCGACGGAGCAACTCATCTGCAGGTGTTTGTAAAAATCATGCTTCCGCTGTCGCGTCCGATGTTAACCTATGTAGCGCTGACTACATTTGCTGGTTCATGGGTAGACTTTATCTTTGCAAGATTGGTACTTCGAAGCAAAGACAACTGGACACTTGCTGTAGGAATGTGGGATCTTGTAAGCAATTATCAGAACAGCAACTTCACGTTGTTTGCCGCGGGTGCGGTGTTGATTGCGATCCCGATTACTCTCCTATTCATCTTCTTGCAGCGCTTCCTTGTACAAGGGCTGATGTCTGGCGCTTCGAAAGGATAAGAGAATGAACCGCAGCCGTTTGCGTTATGCGATAGTCCTGTTATGCTCGCTAATCTTTATTATGCTCGCTGCTTGCTCTTCAGAGGAGGCGGCGAACAATAATAAACCAAGTAGCACAGCTTCTGCAGAAGCTGATGAAGAAGGTGCAAGCGGGGAAGCTTCCACTGCTGCTTACACAGTAGATGAGCAGCCTGGCGGCGTATACTATGAAATATTTGTCCGTTCCTTCTATGATACGAACGGAGATGGAATCGGCGATTTGAATGGTGTAACCGCTAAGCTTGATTACTTAAAGGAGCTTGGGGTTAGCGGTATTTGGCTAATGCCGATTAACGCTTCGCCAAGCTACCATGGCTATGATACAACCGATTATTATGCGGTAAATCCGGAATACGGCACGCTGGATGATTTGCAGAAGCTGCTGGATGAAGCGCATAAGCGCGATATTAAAGTTATTATGGATCTTGTCGTTAATCATTCGAGCAAGGAACATCCTTGGTTCAAAGAAGCATTAAAGGATGAGAACAGTCCTTACCGCAGCTGGTACACATTTGCTAAACAAGGTGAGAAGGTTAGAGCAGATGGGGCAGTTGGCGGTGATCCATGGCATAGCTATGGCAGTCTCAAGTATTTAGGTGTCTTCTGGGAAGGCATGCCCGATCTGAACTTTGACGAGCCGAAGGTTCGCGAGGAATTGATTAAGATCGGACAATACTGGCTGGAGCAGGGGCTGGACGGCTTCCGCCTTGATGCGGCAAAGCATATTTACGGCGACTTCGCGTCTACGGCCAGCACGCCTGAGATTCAAGCGAAAAATAAAGCTTGGTGGCAAGAGTTCCGAGCTGGCATGAACAAAGTGAAGCCAGATGCTTATCTGATCGGAGAGGTTTGGGATTCACTAACGGTTATTGCGCCTTACTTTGACCAAGCGCTGAACTCCGCATTCCACTTTGATCTAGCTGGTCGGCTGCTGAGTGCAGCCGGTACGGAGAAGGATGCAGACTTAGCTTATTCTCTAGGACGTGCATACGGCGTTTACGAGAAATCATCTGGTGGTACATTTGTTGATGCGCCGTTCCTAAGCAATCATGACCAGAATCGTGTCATGACGGTTTTAAACGGCAATATCAATCATGCCAAGATGGCTGCTGCAATGCTGCTTACTTTGCCAGGCACCCCGTACCTTTATTATGGTGAGGAGCTGGGCATGAAAGGGGCTAAGCCGGATGAATACATTCGTGAGCCAATGCCTTGGTATAGCGCAGCAAGTGGAGGAGAAGGGCAAACCACTTGGGAGAAATCGCGATTCAATGGGAATGCCGAGACGGTATCTGTTGAGGCACAGACAGCAGATAAGAATTCGCTGTTAAACCATTATCGCGAGCTCATAAAGTGGCGGAACGAGGAGCCTGCTTTGCGCAATGGCGGAATAGCCGAGTTTAAGCTGGAGCCTGCCAATCAGAAACTAAGTGTATATGTTCGCGTCATTGCTAGCGAGAGAGTGCTCGTTGTGCACAATCTATCGGGCGAGGATCAGATGACTGATCTTCAGCCATCCAAAACTTTTGGATCATTCGAGGGGATCATTCACTCAAGCAATGATGGGGCTAAGTTGGATAATGGGAAACTGACCATTCCAGCTTACACCACAGTCATATTAAAATAATACGGTAAGAGGGATCTGCACCGCCGGTGCTGCTCCCTCTTTTTTTTGTGCGTTCCAATGCGATTCCAGCCCATTTGTATTCAAATTTTGTAAAAAAATTAAGGAAATTACTAGTTGGTATATTGACATGTTGACATATTGTTTATAATATACTATTTGTAAGCGCTTATCACAAAGCTTTATCCAACTTGTAGAAGGATCACCATTAGGAGGAATGTTTGCGAATGAATCTGTCTATTACCGATATGAAAAAGAGTGACGCATTGATTTCATCTCTGGAAAAGTGGCCTGAAATCGTTAAGTTTTATAAAAACTGCTTCTATAACACGCTGGAGACGACGACGGAATGGCTAGAGGATGGAACCACTTTTGTATTTACGGGTGATATACCAGCCATGTGGCTTCGTGATTCATCTGCTCAGGTTCGGCATTATATTCCACTGGCTGTTTCAGACAGCCACTATCAGAAAATGATAGAGGGACTTATCAAAAGGCAAATGCAATATATCCAGATTGATCCTTATGCAAACGCATTCAACAAAGGCCCGGACAACAAGGGACATACGGAAGATGTAACCGAGGGCAATTCATGGGTATGGGAAAGAAAATATGAAATTGATTCCCTGTGTTACCCGATACAGCTCGCTTATTTGTACTGGAAGGCAACAAACAGCACCGCAATGTTTGATGATGCTTTTAAAGAAGCGGTTAACAAAATTATTGGGCTATGGACAGTCGAGCAGAAGCATGCAGAACAATCGAGCTACAGCTTCCAAAGATTTAATTGTCCAGAATCGGATACGTTAAGCCACGATGGAAAAGGGAGTCCCGTTGCCTATACAGGGATGACATGGTCGGGCTTTAGGCCAAGCGATGATTCGTGCAAATATCATTATTTGATTCCTGCGAATATGTTCGCTGTTGTTGTACTGAGATATGTGGAAGAAATCTCCCAAGACATATACAAAGACGAAACACTGGCGCTCGCTGCCAAGAAACTAGGCAGCGAAATCGATGCCGGCATTAAAGCTTATGGCATCTACAAGCACGAAACGTTTGGCGAAATATATGCTTACGAAACAGATGGCTTAGGAAATTACAACTTGATGGACGATGCGAATGTGCCAAGCCTGCTGTCGATTCCTTATCTCGGATATACAAGCAAAGAGGATATGACCTATCAGAATACGAGAAGGTTTATTTTAAGTGAAGAGAATCCCTATTATTACGCAGGAAAAGCAGCTAGAGGAATCGGAAGCCCACATACTCCCACGAATTACATATGGCATATCAGCCTAGTCATGCAAGCGCTAACTTCAGACAACGACGCAGAAATACAAGAACTTCTTAGAACGATAATCAGCTCAGATGGCGGTACTGGCTTTATGCATGAGGGTTTTCACGTAGACAATCCGAATGAATTCACGAGACCGTGGTTTGCATGGGCTAACAGCTTACTCGGTGAACTTATTTATAAGCTCGTAGAAGACAAGAAACAGCATCTCTTTTAATTGGTTTGACCTCCACTTGTGTTAGAGCGGGCCTGACTCCGCTGCGGACAGGACTTGCATAACAAATAAAAGATTTGAAAGGGGCAGAAAAATGAAACAAAAGAGAATGTTTTTGTTAGTCGTATGCGTCCTCATTATTTCCATCTTTGCGAGTGCTTGCACAAGTAATAACGGCGGAGGCAAAGACAAGGAGACGGCTGAAGCAACGAATAAGGCAGAAGATACAGCCTCGCCAAGTCCGGAAGCAACACCAGATGACGGAGCTCCTCCAGTAAAAGATTTAGGCGGTTATAAATTTATCGTTGCGGATAACAATGCGAACAGATGGTTCCCGCAAGAAGGAAGCTCTGATCATGCCAATGCCATTATTGATCGAATCAAGTGGGTAGAAGAAACGTACAACGTAAAAATTGAAGTGAGAAAACATTCCGAGGAAGAGTTTGGCGCGGCGGTACTGGCGGGCGACAAATACGCTGACATCATCGTTGCTCCTACTTGGGAGCTGGGAAGACATATCAACGGCAAGCGTATTGTGGACATGAATACGATTCCTAACCTTCGGATGGATCAAGATTATTGGAAGGAATACAACACTTCATTCTTGCTCACTTATGACAACAGAACATATGGAACAGCAGCTCCATTCGCTAACCAAGGGGATGAAGTATGGGTTCTGGCATTCAACAAAAGCATTATTCAAGAGCTAGGTCTTGAAAATCCTTATGAGCTGGTAAAAAACAAACAATGGACATTCCAGAAAATGCTCGAGATGGAGCAAGCGGCAAAACGTGATCTAAATGGTGATGGCGTGATGGACAGCAATGACCGTTATGGACTGGCGACTGGACATGACTGGGATATTTCTGTAGCGCTTTATCTGGCATCCGGCAATAAAATCATTGATATCGCCAGTGATGGAAAAATGAAATATGCAGTAAATACACCAAAAGCATATGAGACGATTGAAATGATTAAGAAGATGGCGAAAAAAGGTGATACGTTCTTCCCGAAAAACGAAGGCGAGGATATGGACGCTTACGTGAAAGCTTTTGCTGAAGGGAAATCGCTGTTTTTAGCCTACTCCAGAGGCAGAGGCGTTATTGATCCGATTTATGAAATGGAAAGTGACTTTGGCTTTATCCCATTGCCAATGGGCAACAACACAGACGATTACCTTGATTGGGTAAGCCATGATGCTCCTTCGATCGCAGTGCCGGTAACGAACAAAGAGCTTGATAAAACAGGACTTATCTTGGATGCACTAGCGTGGAAAGCGCAAAGCGAAGAGAAAATTTGGATGGATGAAATTGCTCTCACTCAGTTGCGTGATGAGGAATCGCTTCAAACGCTGTTGCAGCTGAAAAATTATGGTGTGTCGGACATTGCGTTCATCGGTCAGCAAATGCAAGGCAATGTACACAGTGGTTTAGCGCTCATTCCCGATGTTGGGTTCTACGATCAGAACCTGGAGCCTGCCTCCAAGGTAGCGGAAATCGAGGATGCTGTAAATATTGGTCTTGAGGAGCTTGCTTTAAGGCTGAAAGGTGAATTCGTAGAGCCTGAACCAAAGCCTGAGGAAGAGAAAAAGGCAGAATAGCAGCTTTCACCAAATAGATAAAGGGGCTGTCAGACAGATGACGATTGCTGCTAGCGCAACAGCCCCTTTTCTTTTTTTTGCAAAAAAATGAGGCTGCTTTCCCTATCGTTCACGAAAAGGCAATGAATCTCTGTCTATATGGAGGAAACAAATATGACGGTGCGAGTTGAACGTTTATGAATAATAAAATAGCGAAATTATCAGTTGCAGCAATCGCCTTATGTTTGTTGGTGATTGGTTGGCCGCATGCGGYATTTGCAAGCAAGGATGACAACTTAATCAAGCTGCAAAGCTACCGCACCTATCTTGAACAGCACGCCGATAAAAAAGCTGGAAATGCGGATATTGTGATTAAGGCAGATGCGTATACGAATGCGGAGGGAGATTTGGAAACCCTCGATCATTTTGAAGGTAAGGAAGGCAAATCTGTTCTTACGGGTGAAACCGGAAAGATTGAATGGGAAATTAACGTTCCTGAGAGTGGAATGTACAATGTAGAACTGCTTTATTACCCGATAGATGGGAAAGGCAATTCCATTGAAAGAATGATATCAATTGACGGTGAAGTACCTTATAACGAAGCGAAATACATAAATTTATCACGGGTTTGGAAGGACAAAAGCGAGATTGCGCAAGACAAAAAAGGAAATGACATTAGGCCGAAACAGACGGAAGCGCCTAGATGGAGAACGGTGCTGTTGCATGATTTGCTTGGCTATTATAACGATCCATTACTATTTTATTTGGAAAAAGGTAAGCATACCATTGGATTCGAATCGGTGAGGGAATCGGTGGTTTTAAATACCGTCCGTATTTATAAAGCGGAGGAGCTTCCGACCTATGATGAAGTAAAAGCGGGTTATGAAGCAAAAGGCTATAAGGAAGCGGACGCCGAGACCATTAAGGTTCAAGCGGAAAACAGCTTTGAGAAATCTGATAATACGCTATATCCGGTGTCCGATCGCTCATCAGCTATAACCGAGCCGCAGGACCCATCGAAGCTTCGCTTGAATAGCATAGGCGGCGATAAATGGAAAATGCCGGGTCAATGGATCAGCTACCGATTCACGGTAGAGGAAGCGGGCCTGTACAAGATTGCAACGAGATTCAAGCAAAACAAATTAGCTGGGATGTACGTCAACCGCAAAATTTTGCTGGATGGAGCCGTACCGTTTAAAGAAGCAAAAGCTGTGAAATTTAAATACGGGAACAACTGGCAAGTGAAAACGTTGGGGAACGACGATCAGGCGTTTTCTTTTTACCTAGAACCGGGCGAGCATGAACTGACGATGGAGGTCACGCTCGGAGATTTGGCTGATGTGCTGAACAGGGTTGATGATAGTTTATTTCAACTGAATGCCGTATATCGGCAAATTCTGATGATAACCGGCGCTGAGCCGGATTTGTATCGTGATTACGGCTTTGAGAAATTAATACCGGATGCGATAGCCGCCATGAAGGAGCATGCCGCGATACTTAGAGAAGTATCGGCTGACATGGAGGCGCTAGTTGGTCAAAAAGGCGAAAACATGGTGCTGCTCGATAAAGTCGCCTTCCAGCTCGAGCAAATGGTTAAAAATCCGGAAGCCAATATTGCGAAGACGTTTACCCCTTTTAAAGAAAATGTAGGCGCGCTTGGTACGTGGATCTTGACGGTAGGCGAGCAGCCTTTAACGGTCGATTATTTTAGCGTGATGTCGTTGTCCAAGAAGCTGCCAAAAGCGGATGCATCCTTTTTCAAAAAAATGGTGTTTGAAGCGAAGTCATTTTCGATGTCTTTTTTTGTGGATTACAATGCCTTGAATACAGAAGGTGAAACCAAAGGAGAGCCGCTCGAAGTATGGCTGACGTCTGGACGCGATCAATCGCAAATTATTAGGGAAATGATCAATGACACGTTCACGCCGGAATCGGGCATAAACGTAAAGCTCAAGCTGGTAACGGAAGGGACGCTTTTGCCATCGGTGCTCGCAGGTACGGGTCCGGATGTGGCGATGGGAAATCTAGCTGCCGACCCTATTCAATACGCGTTAAGACATGCGGTGGAGAACATCAAAGACATGCCGAACTATGATGCTATTGCCTCTAGATTCCATCCAAGTGCATTAGTGCCCTTCGAATTAGACGGAAAAGTATATGCTTTGCCGGAAACACAATCGTTTCCCATGATGTTTTATCGGAAAGATATTTTGCATGATTTGGGGCTGAAGGCTCCAGAGACATGGGATGAGTTTTACAAGCTAATACCGGAAATTCAGAAACAAAATATGCAAATTGGTTTTCCGGCGGATATTACCGGCTTGCAAATCTTTTTGTATCAGAAAAATGGGGAGCTTTACAACAAGGAGCGCAGCCGCTCAACGCTGGAAGACGATCTGACGATCGACGCGTTCCAGAAGCAGACGGAGCTGTTCACCACCTATAAGTTTCCGAGGGATTATGATTTCAGCAACCGCTTCCGAACTGGGGAAATGCCGATAGGTATCGCGGATTATACGACATACAACCAATTAATCGCGTTTGCTCCTGAAATTAAAGGACTGTGGGAATTTGCTCCGCTTCCTGGAACGGTGATGGAGGATGGACAATTGAACCGGGCGACGCCGTCGACAGGGACAGCGATCATGATGCTTAAGGGCGTCCAGAAAAAGGATGACGCATGGCGCTTTATGGAGTGGTGGACGAGTGCAGAGACGCAGTCCAGATTCGGAATGGAAATGGAAGCGATTCTCGGCAAGGCAGCCAAACAAGCGACTGCCAATATGGAAGCCCTTGTTAATATGCCTTGGACAAAAACAGAGTATGACCATTTGATGACGCAGTGGTCGTTCGCAACAGGTACACCGGAGGTGCCGGGCGGTTACTATGTGACTCGAAGTATTGGATTCGCTGCCGCAACGGCGTATAACAACGGAGATCCTGAATCTCTTCTGGACTATGTGAAAGAAGTTAATACTGAAATAACGCGAAAAAGGCGGGAGTTCAAGTTGGAATGATGCTGCCTTGCGATTTTACTGATTCAGGAGGACCCCATTCATGAGTAGAGATTTGGTGATATCAGGAGCTGTTGACCCTAAGAGGCAGGGCAATCCGGTCTTGCGAAAATTGGAGCAGGGCTGGAAGTCGATTAAAAAAAATAAAGTGTCCTACCTCTTTGCAGCACCCTATATGATTTTGTTTTTTGCTTTTACCGCTCTGCCCGTCATTATTTCATTGATTTTAGGTTTTTTCTCTTTTAACTTGCTCGAAGCGCCTATCTTCGTTGGTATGGACAACTATATAAGGCTGTTTCTAGGCGATGATATTTTCATTAAAGCGATCGGAAATACGTTCCTGCTAGCTGTGATGGTAGGTCCGATCGGTTATATCATGTGTCTAGTGTTCGCTTGGCTTATTAATGAGCTGCCGAAGTCGCTGAGAACGATTTTAACTTTAATTTTTTACGCGCCATCCATTTCAGGAAACATTTATTTGGTTTGGGGCATTTTCTTCAACAAGGACGCTTATGGTTATGCCAATGCTATTCTACTTCGTTATAATGTCATTTCTTCGCCTATTCTATGGTTTGAGAATCCGAAATATATGATGACTCTTGTCGTCATCGTTGCTTTATGGACCAGTGTTGGAACGAGCTTCCTTTCCTTTATTGCGGGATTGCAGGGGATAGATCGAACGCTTTATGAAGCAGCGGCTATGGATGGGGTTAAAAATCGGTGGCAAGAGCTTTGGTATGTCACGCTGCCTTCGATGAAGCCGCAGCTTATGTTCGGGGCGGTAATGAGCATTACCGGCGCATTCGGCACCGGTGCCATTGTTACCGCATTGTGCGGCATGCCGAGCAACAGCTATGCAGCGCATACCATCGTTAACCACTTGGAGGACTACGGCGCCATACGTTATGAAATGGGCTATGCCTCTGCTATAGCTACCATTCTATTTATCATCATGATTGGAGCGAATAAGATTGTGCAAATGCTTCTGGCAAAGGTAGGTGAATGAAGTGATTCAAATCAAGCTTCATCGGAGCAAGAGCGGCATTAAACGTTCCTTTTTTGCGGATTTTGGCATCTATTTGTTTTTGCTGCTGTTTGGCATTTTTATGATGCTGCCACTGGTATATGCGATTTCAAATTCGATTAAGCCATTGGAGGAGATTTGGTTTTTCCCTCCGCGGTTTCTAGTAAATAACCCAACCTTCGATAACTTCAGAGATTTGCTCGCAGTCATGAGCGACTCGTGGGTGCCCTTCAGCCGGTATATCTTTAACACTGTATTTATAACAGCTGTTGGTACGGCTGGCCATGTGGTCATCGCTTCCTTATGCGCTTATGTCTTATCCAAGCATAAGTTTCCTGGCAAAGGAATCATGTTCAGCACGGTCGTGCTCTCGCTTATGTTTAGTGGTGTCGTTACCCAAATACCGAACTTTATCATCATTTCTTCGTTAGGCTGGATTGATTCGTATCAGGCTATTATTGTTCCGGCATTTGCATCCTCGCTCGGATTGTATCTCATGAAGCAGTTTATGGATCAGATGATTCCTGACGCCATCTTGGAATCGGCTCGCATTGACGGCTCCAGCGAATGGAAGATTTTCTGGTCAATCGTGATGCCAATGGTTAAGCCTGCTTGGCTGACGCTCATCATCTTCTCCATGCAAGGTTTGTGGGGAATTGGCGCGAATCACTTCATCCAAAGCGAGGAGCTGAAAACCTTAAATTATGCGTTGTCCCAAATCTTAGCCGGCGGAATTGCCCGTACAGGGACAGGATCGGCTGCAGCGGTGCTGATGATGATTGTGCCTATCATCGTGTTTATCATCTCTCAGTCGAAGATTATAGAGACCATGTCTGCATCAGGCATGAAAGAATAGGCATGGAAGGGGAAGAATGCGGTGGTTAGAAAAAAGTGGATTTTGTTTTTTGCCGCACTATTATTGTTGTGCAGCTTCGGTATTGAATCAGCTTCCGCCATGGTTCCATATAAAACCTATTTTTATGATTATGACGGGGAGTATCTCGTTTCTCCTGACGCTTATGTGCCAGGCAAAGTGTTAAATGCCAAGGCGATGGGGATCGAGGGCGCTGGGCTGAACCAGCCTCTGGATTTGTTTGTAGACAACAATAACTCGGTTTATATCGCAGATACGGGATCGAACAGAATTATTATTCTCGATGAACAGTACCGAATTAAACGAGAAATTACGGAGTTTGTCCATGAGGATGGCGTGACGAAGGATCAGTTCAACACGCCAAGCGGCATATTTGTGTCAGAGGAGGGGCTGATCTACGTTGCCGACTCCAAAAACGCTAGAATCGTCGTGCTTCATCAGGACGGAAGTGTAGAGAAAATATTGGAGGCACCGGATTCGGATGTGTTTCCTGCCGGCTTTATTTACGAGCCATCAGCAATCGGTGTTGATCCGTCCGGTCTTATCTATGTTATTTCGAAGAGCACAAACATGGGTGTTATTGCTCTGAATGCTGACGGAGGATTCGAAGGTTTTGTTGGAGCGGAGAAGGTAGTGCCCAAAGTGTCCGATTTGTTCTGGAAGCTGGTGACGACCAAGGAGCAGAAGAGCCGCACAGCCAAAAGCGTACCGACCGAGTACAACAACATTACGATCGATGAGCTTGGCTTTGCTTATGTTACGAGCAGTGCGATCCATGCCAGAAACCAATACAGCGCGCTCATTAACCGGGACAAATCGAGTAAGCATGCGCCAATTAAGCGGCTGAACAATACAGGCATAGATGTATTGAAACGAAATGGCGCTTATCCGCCTGCTGGAGATATTCAAACAACCGACAAGGTTTCACGTTTTATTGATGTAGCTTTGGCAGATGACGGGGCGTACAGCACGCTCGATTCTTCGCAAAATAAGATTTTTACTTACGACGATAACGGCAATCTTCTTTATGTATTTGGAGGGTACGGAACACAGGACGGCGTGTTCCAGAGCGCTTCAGCACTCGCTTACCAGAGCAATAATCTGCTTGTGCTGGATAAGGATTCAAGCAAGCTGACTGTATTTAGGCGGACCGAATACGGCGCTAACATTGCAGCAGCGATTCATTATCGCAAGAATCGCAATTACGATGAATCCATCGCTGCATGGCAGCGGGTTTTGAAGATGAATCCGACGCTTGAGATGGCGTATTCCGGTGTGGCGCAGTCCAATATGCGCAAAGAAGAATACAAGGAAGCGATGCACAATTACAAGCTGGCCAATGACTGGGATCATTATTTCAAAGCTTTTGCGGAGTATCGGAAAGAAATAGTAAGCAAATTTATTATCCTCATTCCAATAGTCGCAGCAGCCATTTTATGGCTAGTGTACAGATTTTTTAAATATGCCAAGAAGGTCAACGCAGCAGGCTGGAAAAAACCGGGCAAGCGAACGCTGTGGGAAGAGCTGCTTTATTCCTTCCATGTGATGTTCCATCCGTTTGACGGGTTTTGGGATTTGAAGCATGAGAAACGAGGCAGCGTTCGTGCCGCTGTCATTATTGTTGCAGCCGTTTTGGCTGTAGACATCTTTAAACAGCTGGCAGGCGGATACATATTGTACCCTTCCGACTGGCGTGTTATTGAGCTTTGGGATACGCTGCTTAGCGTCCTTATTCCATTTGGATTATGGTGCTGTGCAAACTGGGGTCTTACAACATTGATGGATGGTGAAGGAAGCCTTAAAGATATTTTTATCGCGTCTTCCTATTCGTTAGTCCCGATGGTGATCATTACGATTCCTGTCACCCTATTCAGCAATATCGTTGTTTTGGAAGAGCAGCAGTTTATTACCTTTTTTACAACCCTAGCGTTAGGCTGGTCTCTCGGGCTCATATTTATAGGTGTATTGGTGACCAATGATTACAGTCCATTCAAGAATTTCTATACCTCTGCTATTTCAATAGTAGGGATGGGGTTCATTGCTTTCCTTACGGTGCTGTTCATTAACATCCTGCAAAATATGAATTCCTTTATTACGACGATCATCAATGAAATTACGTTTCGGTTGTAGAACAAGATGGTGGATAGGAGGTCAGCGATATGAATGCCAAGGGGATTATCTCTAGGCTATTGGTCATAGTAGTTGCCATTACGCTCGGGATACCGACAAATGGGAAAACGGCGGAGGCAGTTGAAGCAACAACAGCAGAAGCAGCAGTTGCAGCAAAAGCAAGCCCGCAAAACATGAAAAAAGCTGTAAAGGATGGCGGATTGGCACTTGCTGCTGAGAACGATCGCCTCCTGCTGTACTTCGATAATGAATCGGGCGGCGTGGCGGTTGAAGATAAAGCGACGGGAAGCAAATTTTATTCCAACCCGCCAAGTGCTCTGGAAGACCCGAAAGCTAGTGATGCAATGAAGCAGGAGCTTATGTCGCAGGTCAAGCTTGTCTATAATGTGCAAGGCAAAGAAGGCGACTTGGAAATGAACAGCTACACGCATGCGATGAAGCTGGATCAAGTGAGCTGGGGCAAGATTGATAACGGCATAAGGGTGGATATGGTCATCGGGCGCGAGGAACAGCGCATGCTGCTGCCGCGTCAAATTACGAAGTCCAAATTTGAGCAAAATGTTCTTGATCATATGGAAGCTGATCGGGATAAGAAGAAGCTATTAGCCTACTATATCCTCTACAGTCGTGCTGATGTAGAAGGAAGCAAAGGCAAGGATCTGATCGCGAAATACCCTGTTTTGGAGAAAGAAGATATTTATGTGCTGAAAACCTCCGTCAAGGAGCGGGACAAGAAGGTATTGGAAAACTACGTCAAGGAAGCAGGCTATACGTACGAGAAGCAGGAGGAGGACTACGCCGAGGTAGGATACGACGGAGATGATTCCGTATTCCCGTATTTTAAAATGAGTCTTGATTACGTGCTTGCGGACGGCGGTCTATCGGTCACTCTTTATAACGGCGACATTGAATATGATCAATCCCGTTTTAATCTTGTGAAGCTTTCCTTGCTGAACTATTTCGGTGCAGGCCAAACCGGCGAGGAGGGATATGTATTCCTTCCTGACGGCTCGGGAACGCTCCTCAATTTCAATAATGATGCAAGCAAAAATACGTTATTAACGACGGGGAAAATGTACGGGCCGGATTATGCATTAACGCAGTCGCCAAGAGGCAGCTTCAAACAAGAGTTTCGAGCGCCGGTGTTTGGCATCAAGAAGGATGGAGCAGCGCTATTCTCGGTTATTGAAGAGGGCGATGCGGTAGCGGATATTAATGGCGTTATGGGCGGCATTAATCACTCCTATAACACGGCCTATGCAAACTTCACTATTCGAAACAAAGACTCTTTTATTGCCAAAAATGCTTTTGAACAGGCTCCTTGGATTATTTACGAGAAAAATGCTTATACCGGCAACATCGTCATGAAGTACTTCTTCCTTACAGGAGACAATGCAAATTATGTTGGAATGGCAAAGGCATATCGTCAGTATCTCGTTGATAAAGGAAGCTTGACCAAAATGAGCGCCGAAGAGAACATTCCGTTCTACATGGATACGATGGGTTCTGTCGATAAGATGGTGCGGAAGCTGGGTATTCCGTTTCGCAGCCAAGTGGCAGTCACATCCTTCGATCAAGCGGGACTAATGCTGGATGAGCTGTCGCAAAGCGGTATCCAAAACATTAAGTTTCGCTATACCGGATGGTATAACGGAGGCATGAGCCATACCGCACCTACAAAAATGAAGGTAGAGTCCGTGCTCGGCGGTGCAAAGGGACTGCGCAAGCTGTCAGAGAAAGCGGAGAAGCTGGGGGCAAAGGTGTTCCCAGATGTGGATATGCTATTTGTTTCTTCTAATAAAGCATTCGATGGCTTTAAGCCGCAAAAGGACAGCATTCGTTCCTTGTTTCAGAAAACTAGCTATAAAGGGTTGTTCAACGTAGCTACGCTTGAGTATGAGAGCAGCGTGTGGGGAATTAATCCGGACAAAATTTCAGGTTATTACAATAAATTTTCCAAAGATTATCATTCGCTTGGTTTAAAGGCACTTTCCTTATCGACGATGGGAGAAAGCTTGAACTCCAACTTTAAGAACCGCGCTCAAATCAATCGACAGGACACAAAAAAAATAACGACAAACGTTTTAGCTAAAGCGAAAGAGGATTATGAGGATATTATTACGGACGACGGAAACGCGTACACCTTTCCTTATGTTAATCATATTTTGAACCTGCCTGACGAGGATAGCTCCTTCTTGATAGCAGATGCGCAGGTACCATTTATTCAAATCGCGCTGCATGGCTATATTGGGTATGCGAGCGAAGCTTTGAACCTAGCAAGCGAGCTGCGTCCGGCTGTTTTGAAAGCTCTGGAATACGGCAGCGGTGTCTATTTCAAGTTGAATTACGGGGAGAACAGCCTGCTGAAGGATGCTTCGTTGTTCGATGATTTGTACGCTTCCCAGTTTGATGATTGGGAGGAGAGCGCTGCAGCCATCTATGCAGAAATGAACAATGTATTGAAGCATGTTCAGGATCAGGCGATCGTGAATCATGAGCGGCTAGGTGAAGAGGTTTACAAAACAACTTATGAAAATGGTACAGCGATTATTGTTAATTACAGCGATAAAGGAATTGAGGTTGAGGGTACCGCAGTAGAGGGATTGGGTTACGCGGTCATTAATCCTTAAACCAAGCGAGGAGGATCACCGGCAATGAACAAATTGTCTGCAGCCATAAACAAAAAAGAAAGGTTTAGGCTAACCGTGACGCAGAAGAGGGATCTGATGGGCTGGGTTTTTGTCAGTCCTTTTGTACTCGGATTTCTCCTGCTGTTTCTGGGTATATTCATTGATTCGTTGCGATTTAGCTTCATGGATGTGAATCTTCTAACCCAAGGCGGATTTTCGGAAAAATTCATTGGGCTGGACAATTACCATCAAATTTTAAGAGTGGACCCTAACTTTAACAAGCAGCTTTACGGTGCTGTTCAGAACATGTTATTCGATATTCCGATTATCGTCATGTACAGCTTGTTTATTGCCGTTTTGTTAAATATGAAAATGAAGGGCCGAGGAATTTTTAGAGCGATTTTTTTCGTGCCCGTTATTTTGGCAACTGGAATCATTGATAAAGCTGATTTAAGCAACTCGATTATGAATGCTTATCAGAGTATCCCAGGGCTTGATACGGGCGCGTCTATCGTGAATGAATCGGCAGGCGGGATGTTCAGCAATCTGGAGCTAAAAAAATATATGTTCCAAATGCTGGATTTCAGTCCGGCACTCGTTAATATAACGGTTGGCGCTGCGGAAAATATATTTGCCGTCATTAATAGTTCAGGTGTGCAAATTCTTATTTTCTTGGCAGGACTGCAGGCAATCTCCTCCTCCATCTACGAATCGGCCAAAATCGAAGGCTGTTCCGCTTGGGAGTGCTTTTGGAAAATTACATTTCCGCTGATCAGTCCGTTGATTCTAGTCAATATCATTTATTCAATTATTGATTCCTTTACGGGAAGCAAAAACCAAATTATGCACAGCATTACGAACGCGATGAAGCTTGGCCAATATGGAACAGCCTCGGCTATGGCATGGATTTATTTTTTGGTGGCAGCCGTATTCCTTGTCGTCATTGGCTTTTTTGTCAGCAGATTCGTCTTTTATCAGAATAGGGAGTGAAAAATATGCGGGCTAAATATTTAAATCTGCATGCAATAAATGGCTTGTTCTGGTCGGTTATTCGCTATTTGCTTCTCATTGGGCTGGCGTTTCTCATCTTATATCCGCTGCTCGTAAAGCTCTCTAACAGCTTTATGAGCCCGCAGGATTTGATAGATGGCACGGTGCGCTTCATCCCAAGGCAGTTTACATGGTTTAATTACAAAACGGTCATCGAATATACGTCCTTTTTTAAAGGGCTGTCGAACACGTTCGGCATATCCTTTCTAAGCGGTATCATTCAAATGCTGGTTTGTACGATGGTCGGCTATGGGCTTGCGCGGTTTAACTTTAAAGGGAAAAGCGTCATATTTTCTTTAGTGGTGCTTACGATTTTAATTCCGCCGCAAACGTATATGATCTCTCTTTATATGAAGTTCAGCTTCTTTGATTTATTCGGTCTGATGTCTACCTTTACAGGGGGGACGGTTAGGCTGATGGATTCAATGTGGCCGATGGCGATTTTATCGATGATCGGTTTTGGATTCAAAAATGGGCTTTATATATTGATCATGCGGCAATATTTCAAAGGAATACCGAAAGAACTAGAGGAAGCGGCCTATGTGGACGGCTCGGGCTTGTTTCGGACGTTCAGCATGATCATTCTTCCGCTCTCATTTTCCATGATGATTACGATCTTTGTATTTTCCTTCTCGTGGCAGTGGACGGATAGCTTCTATTCCTCGATGTTCTTCAGCCAGTTCAAGCTGTTATCGAATTCACTGCTGGTCGGATTTGAAGGCTTGATGATGGAGGGCGCCACCATTGGACTTAAGCAGGGTCAGCCTCTGACAGCCACCTTAACGAACACGATGTCATTATTAGTTGTTGTGCCATTAATCATTGTGTATTTATTTGCGCAAAAATACCTTGTAGAGGGTATTGAACATAGCGGTATTGTCGGTTAAAAGGCGGAAGCCTGCAAGAAG
The DNA here is from genome assembly GCF_052115145.1 of Paenibacillus sp. 2TAB26. NCBI lineage: Bacteria > Bacillati > Bacillota > Bacilli > Caryophanales > Paenibacillaceae > Paenibacillus > Paenibacillus sp. 2TAB26. The sequence continues at coordinate 31,632 of NZ_JBFRGC010000008.1, read as the reverse complement.
AAGGGACGGATGAGGTGAATTTAATGAAAAGCATATGCATGCTGCTTGTCGGCAGTTTTTTCTTGACAGGCTGCAATGGAAATGAGGAGCGCTTGGAAAATTACAATAATCATGCGGAATGGGCAGAAGAGAAGCTCATCGAGCATTATTGGAATGAGAATGGGAAGCTGATGAACAACGCTTATCCTTATAGCAAAGAACGCGAGGAGAGCCTAAACTATTGGTGGAAGGCACATGCCGTGGATGCCATGATGGATGGGTATGAGAGAACGGGTGATGCTGCTTATACGGATAGGGCAGAGGGGATCGTCAAAAGCATTATTAAAAAAAATGGGTCATTGTTTAATGAATTTTATGATGATATGGAATGGCTCGCTCTTTCAGCACTGAGGCTATATGATGCAACCAAAAGCGAGACGGTTAAAGGGTATGTTTTAAAGCTGTGGAATGATATTAAGACCGCTTGGTGGGAAGATGAGCTGGGCGGCATGGCTTGGAAGAAGGATCAACGAGACAGCCGGAATGCATGCTCGAACGGGCCGGCAGCTATTTTGGCTGCCAGGATGTATGAGTATTTTGGCGATAAGGAAGATCTGGAGTGGGCCAAAAAGATATATGATTGGCAGAAGAAAAATTTGGTTGATCCTGAAAGCGGTCTTGTGTATGATGGCCTTAAGCTGGAAGAGAATGGTGATCTTAATGTTAATAAAAATTGGATATTCACCTATAACCAAGGCACTTATATAGGCGCAGCAGTTGAGCTTTATAAGCATACAAATGACAAGACTTATTTGGCAGATGCGGAGAAAACCGCTGCCTCGGCTATGAAATATCATACGGTTGCTGAGACCGGAATGATGAAGGAAGAAGGAACCGGAGACGGTGGACTGTTCAAAGGCATATTCATTCGTTATCTGATCCATTTGTATGAAGTCAACGAAAGCGTCCAAATTAAAGAAATGATCTTTCATAATGCGGATACACTGCTCTCGAAAGGCAGCACGAAGGAAATTGGCTTGTTTGGTCCTGCTTGGGATATGCCTCATCAGGAGCCTCTGGATATATCCGTGCAATTGAGCGGAGTTTTCTTAATAGAAGCCGCAGCCAAAATAGAAAGACTAGATTCGGAATAAGTTAGTATTGACGTAGCGGGGCGACGGCAGCGCCGTTGCTCCATTTCGCCTTTTCATATATTGATGTCGTGATAATAAAGTTGTATAGTTGATATATCAAGATACTATGACAAGGTAGGTCGGCTAATGGATAATCCTTTATACGAGCAGATTTATAATTATATTTTTCAAAAAATCAATGACGGCGAATTGAAAAAAGGGGAGCGTGTTCCTTCGGAAAAAGAACTTGCTGCCCATTTTAACGTGAGCCGAATTACGTCTAAGAAAGCGCTGGAGATGCTCTCGCAGTATAAACTCATTGAAAGAATACAAGGGAAGGGCTCCTTTGTGGCGGAGGTTTTGCCCGATCTGCAAGAAACGAAGCTGCAGAAGCAGTCAGAAAGCGTAGAAGCGAGGCCGGAAGATGAAGTTGTGCGCATTGTTGGTGTGATTCTGCCTGACTTTGGCGATTCGTTTGGTGCTGATCTTATTCGCGGAATAGAAGAGCAATGCGCGATTAGCGGCTGCGTCATGATGATGAAGCTGACTTACGATAACCGTGAGGAAGAGGAAGCTGCCATTCGTGCTTTTGTGAAGCTGGGTGTCGATGGTATCGTCGTATTCCCAGGCCATGGCGAGCACTATAATGCTGAAGTGCTTAGACTCGTATTAAACGGTTTCCCTATTGTGTTAGTAGACAGATATTTGAAGGGGATTGCGGCTACCGCTGTGTATACAGACAACAGAAAGGCAGCCTTCGACCTTACGAATATTTTGCTGAATCAAGAGGGCCGGCATGTCGGTTTCTTATCGACGCCTGCAGACAATACGACGACGATTGAAGACCGAATACAAGGTTTTAATGATGCGTGCATGCAGCGTGGGTTTACACCTAAACCTGAACATATTATGACGAATCTATACAGCTCTTTGCCGCAATCGTTTCAAACGATTAAAGTACAGTATGATATTGAGACGGTACGCCATTTCGTGGAAATTAATAAGGATCTTAATGCGTATGTCGTTACGGAATATAATCTTGCTCTTATTTTACGGGAAGCGCTATTGTCCCTAAAGAAACGGATTCCGGAAGACTATCAAATTGTTTGCTTTGACTCTCCGAGTCAGCCGTTTGGCGATTATTTGTTTACTCATGTTCGCCAGAACGAGCGTGATACAGGCAGGAGAGCTGTCGAAATATTACAGCGTGTTTGGAATAATGAGACTACGGAATTGAACAATATTGTGGAGCACGAGATTGTTCAAGGAAATTCTACCGTATCTATCTAACGTCAGAATAGGATAAAGGGTCGTTTCTTAGAGCTGCCAATATGGCTCTTGAAACGGCCTTTTTTTTGTAGAAAATTACAGTCTGAAATGTAAAGATGACATATTGACATATTAACATGTGAAATATAGTATATTATTTGAAAGTGCTTTATATTGTACATTTTCAAAGAGGACGTAATCCCGTGTTAAAGCAATTTGCAGGTCGCGGGAAACCTAATGGATCAAAGTGAAACGGAGGTAGAGGAAGATGGCAAACAACGTAAAAGCTGCGTTCTGGGATATGAGAGCGGAGCAGGCTCAACGAACATTGGATTCTCAGTTCTGGAACCCAAGTATCAGCTTGTATGACATTAAGACGCCATGTCCCGGCGGAGCGTGCAACACGATTTTTCATTACTGGTGGATGGCTCATGCGGTTGAAACGCTGGTGGATGGATGGAACCGTACGGGTGATTCCATCTATAAGCAAAGGTTGGCTATGCTTCACCAAGGCCTTCTGGAGAGAAACGGCGGAGAATGGCCAAACAATCTATACGATGATATGGAATGGATGGCAATTGGCTGGCTTCGCGCGTATTTGATTGATCAAGATGAAACCTACGGGCACACTGCCAAGTTGCTATGGGAGGATATTAAGACGGGATGGAATGACCATGTCGGCGGCGGAATTGCTTGGCAGAAAACGCAGCTGGATTATAAAAACACGCCTGCTAATGCTCCTGCGGCTATTTTGGCTGCACGTCTATATCAGGTATTCGGCAAGCAGGAAGATTTAGATTGGGCAATCAAGATTTACAATTGGCAGAAAGCTGTGCTTGTTGATCCTGAAAGCGGTTTCGTGTGGGATGGCGCTAACCGTCTAGGCGATGGAACTATCGATAAGGATTGGAAGTTCACTTATTGCCAGGGCGTATTCATTGGAGCAGCAGTTGAGCTGTACAAAATTACGGGCGAAAAAGGTTATCTTGAAGATGCTATTCGGACATGGCAGGCGTCTGTGGAGGAGTTTGCTTCGCAGGAAGCTAATGTCCTACCGGCAGAAGGCGGCGGGGATGCTGGCTTGTTTAAAGGCATTTTTGTTCGTTACGCAGGCGAGCTGGCCCTTGCGATGGGCAGCGGCAGCGGAAGTGAAGTAGCAGATGTATTGTATGCAAACGCATCGTCCCTATGGAGCAGCGTTTCGAGCCGGGGGGATATTCTTTTCAGCAAACGGTGGGATGAATCGCTTGAAGAAGAAATCGAGCTCAGCACACAGCTTAGCGGCGTGATCCTGCTCGAAACGGCAGCAGCTTTGGAGAAGTCTGGATTAATATAGAGTAGTCTAAGTAGATCCTTGGGAGGTATATCATGAGTACACCGAAACCAGTAAAGACGTTCCGTTTTGTTGCATTGTCGATTGTTGTTTTATTAATGACGTCCGGTCAAAGCGTCTGGGCCAAACCGAATAAAAATCAAAATGCAGAACGGGCTGAAGCGGCTTATCAGGCTCTACAAACCTACTTCTATCAGCCAGACACCAAGCTCTACAGCGAGAACAGCCCACATTCTGGGAACAATAAATACTCCTACGTTTGGCCTTATGCAGGGACGATGCAGTCAACCGTAGCTTTGGCGAAAATACCTGCGGTGGGCGAGAAATACAAAACCGACATTCAGAATCGATTAGATGGTCTAGCTGCATATTGGAATGACACGAAGACACCTGCAGGCTACGATTCTTACGTACGCGCACCGCTTGGCGGAGGCGGGGACATCTTTTATGATGATAATGATTGGATCGCAATAGAACTTATAAAAATTTACCGAATTACTGGTGATATTGCAGCTTTAGATAGAGCAAAGCAAATATTTGAGCTGCAAGTATCCGGCTGGGACACGGATGCCTCTCATGCTTGCCCTGGCGGCGTTTTCTGGACACAGGCATCGTGGAGCAAGGATCGGAATACCGTATCGAATGCACCTGCCGCTCAAATAGGACTGTATTTATATGAAATTAGCAAGGATACATACTATTTAGACTGGGCGAAGAAAATGTATAACTGGGTAAATGACTGCATGCTGGCGCCTAACGGGCTTTACTGGGACCATRTTGACCTAAACGGAAATATTAATAAAACACAATGGTCCTATAACCAAGGAACGATGATTGGAGCCAGCGTACTTTTATACAAAGCAACAGGTGAAAAATCGTACTTGAACAAAGCAGTAAGCATCGCTGATGCGGCTTTGAAATTTTATGGCAGTTCGCGCCTCTACACACAGCCGATTATTTTCAATTCAATCTTTTTTGAAAATCTGCTGCTGCTGGATGACATGAACAAAAAATCGAAGTATAAAGATTATATACAGAACTATGCGGATGAGGTGTGGACGACGCTTCGGAACCCTCAGACGGGAGTCATTGAAATCGATCCGAATCGTTCAACTGAACTATTGGAGCAAGCGGCGCTGGTTACGATCCACGCTCAGCTGGCAGCTGATACGAAATAGTAATCAGAGTGATGTGATTCAGCCCTCAATTTAGCGTAGTAGAAAATGCCTTAGGGATCATCCCTAAGGCATTCCAACCCTGTATGCTTCTTTTTCTATAGCAAGGTTTCTGCCCCATCGATGTAAATTTCGGTTCCAGAGATATGGCTGGATTCCTGCGATGCTAGAAACAGCACTAAATCGGCGACCTGCTCAGGCTGCCCGGGACCATGCTCAAGAGGCTGGCTGCCTTCAGGGTAGTTCACGGGTATGGTGATTTTATCTACTTGAGCAGTGCGATGGGTGTTTTCCCCAATGTTCGTTTGAATGGCTCCAGGACAAATGGCATTCACACGTATTTTATATCGGGCAAGCTCTAGAGCAGCCATCTTGGCAAAAGCGACCTGACCTGATTTGGAGGAGCTGTAAGCAGCCATGCCGGCACCTGAAAAATCACGATTGCCATTAATAGAGCTCGTTATAATGATGCTCCCGCCGGATTTTTTCATATGGGGGATTGCATATTTGACGGTAAGGAAGGTTCCCTTTAGATTCGTTGTTAGCGTTTCATCCCATGACTCGGGCGACAGATCTTCAATAGGAGCGAGAGTGCCGTTAATGCCCGCATTAGCGAACACAATATCGATCCGTCCGAAATGCTTTGYGGCAGCTTGGATCGCTTCTTGCATCCGTTCAGCATTGGCAACATCGGTATCGATGAAGAAGGACTCGCCTCCTAATTCCTTTATTTCTTGCTCTACCTCTTCAGTACGGTTGTGAATGAGATCGAGAAGAACGATTTTTGCTCCTTGCTGTGCGAGACGCAGCGCAGCAGCGCGTCCTATGCCGGAACCAGCTCCAGTGATGACCGCAACCTTATCCTTTACGCGAAGCTGAGAAGAGCTGGAATCCTTCTGGTTAGCTGCATTGTTCATTACTAACGATTCCCTCCATTACTAGCTTATTTCCAAATTAGTATTCCTTTGGGGCAAATCATTTATTCTTTAAGGAAACGGGTTAAGGATCACTAGCATGGCTAGATGTAATTCAACTACATAAGCAGCATAGAGGAGATGACAAATTGAGCGCTATATTTTTGAACCGTGCACCGCTTGCTTCGACCCCTTTTCAAGAGCTGCCGCTTGGTGCGATTAAGCCAGACGGCTGGCTTAGAGACCAGCTGGAGATTCAAAGCGAGGGAATGACAGGGCATCTAGATGAATTTTGGAGTTATGTCGGGCCAAATAGCGGTTGGCTCGGAGGAGACGGAGACAGCTGGGAGAGAGGACCCTACTACTTGGATGGTCTACTTCCGCTTGCTTATCTCCTTGATGAGGACAAGCTTAAGGCCAAAGTAAAGCCGTGGATCGAATGGACGCTTGTAAGCGCACGCGAGGATGGACAATTCGGGCCTGCCGCAAATGAAGATTGGTGGAGCCGAATGATTATGCTCAAGGTGCTGATTCAGCACGCTGAGCATACTGGTGATGAACGGGTAGAACCATTCTTGATGAACTATTTCAAATATCAGCTTGCGGAGCTGCCGAATCGTCCGCTGCAGAAATGGGCAAAGGCAAGAGGCGGCGAAAATCTCATCAGCATTTATTGGTTGTACAATCGCACCGGCGAGCCTTTCTTGCTTGAGCTCTCGCAATTGATTCAGGAGCAAACGCTGGACTGGACAGGCTTATATGAAGACTATCCTTATTGGTACTTGCAGAAGGCATTTGATCACCGGGTTCATGTTGTTAACGTAGCGATGTCATTCAAGCAGCCGGCTCTCCGCTACATGCAGTCAAAAGATAATCGGCATATCGAAGCTGCATACAAAGGGATTTCAAGCGTGATGACTTACCATGGCCAAGTTAACGGCATGTTTTCTGGTGACGAGTGGCTTGCAGGAACTCATCCTAGCCAAGGCACGGAGCTGTGCTCTGTGGTGGAATATATGCATTCCTTAGAGCATCTGATTCGGATTACAGGCGATGGCTCCTTCGGTGATATTTTGGAGAAGGTTGCTTATAATGCACTGCCTGCCGCAATCAGCCCGGATTGGACGGTTCATCAATATGACCAGCAGGCTAACCAGATTATGTGTACGCATGCCAAACGCAATTGGACGGAAAACAACAATGAAGCCAATCTATTTGGCATTGAGCCGCATTTTGGCTGCTGCACTGCTAACATGCATCAAGGATGGCCGAAATACACGGCAAGATTGTGGATGGCAACGGAGGATGGCGGTTTGGCTGCAATCGCGTATGCTCCCTGTACGATCACAGCTGCCATCGACGCAAGCACCGATGTTTCCATACGTGTAGCAACGGAATATCCATTTAGAGAAACGATAACGATGACAGTGCATGTAAATCAGCCAGCTGAATTCCCGATTAAATTACGAATACCGGAATGGTGCAGCGCGCCGGTTCTGTTGATCAACGGACAACAGCAGCCTGCTATGATCATCGAAAAAGGTTTTGCTGTGCTACGGCAGGTTTGGAACGATGGCGATGAGCTGACTCTTCGGCTTCCAATGGAGGTACGCACGATCAGCAGAGCTAACGGTGCAGCCGGCTTGCAGCGCGGAGCGCTTATGTTCGTTATCCCAATCAAGGAGCGCTGGCAGAAGCATCGCACATACGAGCCTTATCATGACTGGGAGATTTACCCGGAGTCACCATGGAATTATGGAGTGAGTCTGAAGGAACTTGAACAGGGAAAACCTATTGTGGAAGCCGCAGCAATGGTAAGGCAGCCATTCGCAGCTGAGAACGCACCGATACGTTTGCGAATGAACGGTCGCCGGATCCCGCAATGGACCATGGAGCTTAATTCGGCTGGCACTCTGCCAATAGGACCTGTTGCTAGCAAGGAACCCGAGGAAGAAATTACGCTTATCCCGTACGGCTGCGCGCGACTTCGGATCGCTGAGTTCCCAGTTGTTCAATCTTAAAATGTTGTCCGTCTATTTGTTTAGTTGAAGTGACGCATCTCCTTCATATACATGTAGGAGATGCAGCCAATAATGAGCATTGCTGCGCCGCTTATCGCTATGATGACGGCAGGCCCGTGTATATCAGATAGGGTTGAGAATACGGCTAAGCCGACAGGCGGCGCAACGCTTGTTAGAGCTCCGATGAGTCCAAATACTCTGCCTTGCATCGAAGGATCAATGGCTATCCGAAGTGCGATAAAGATGATCGTCGTACTGAAGGAGAAGAGGAAGCCAACCAGAAGGATAAGCGGCAATGCTGCAAATGCAGATGACATTAGTGATATGGCGATGAACATAGGACCCATGAGGATCATGCTTCCAATGATCCATTTTCCTCTGCCTTTTAACCGTGTATCGAGCTTAATAATCAGAATGGAGCCTACGACATAACCGAGCGGGATGCACGCCTCCATAAGTCCGAATACAAACGGTTTTGCATGCCATACATTGACGGCCATGACTTGAATGAGCATGAAGGTGGACAGAAAGAAGAACATAACTACCGGTAATAAAATAACTGCTGCTCTGGAAAATGGATCCGTCCATACGTATCGGAAGCCTGCTTTGAGATCCTCTTTAAAGGTGGTTTGCGCCTTCTCCGTATCTCGAACCGCTGCATAGGGGAACTTGCCCGTGAAGAGCAGCAGCGCTGCTGAGAGCAGAAAGGTTACTGCATCGATAGCAATTGCAAATGCCCCGCCAAATGCAGCAACGGCGATACCTCCAAGAGCAAAGCCAGATATTCGGATGATGTTATCCGATATATTGATTACCCCAACGGCCTTGGTTATTTGTTCTTTATCAATAATTTCGACGAGCGAAGCCTGGAAGGCGGGCGTTCGAATGACCCCTGCAAATGCGACGATGGCAGTCAAAATAACGATAAAAATAAACGGTATATTAGGCAGGTAAACAAGTACAGCGATAGCGCCGACGAGCACAAAACGGATAATATCTGTCACCCACATTAACGTGCGACGATCGGTGCGATCCGCAATCGTGCCTGCGAAGGAACCGAACAGCATGCTGATTACGAGATGGGTAATGAGTACAACGGACATGAGCTTGGCGCTTCCTGTCGTTTGCAGCACCCACAGATTAAGCGCGATGCTATGAAAGGTATTGCCTAGCAGCGATAAGCTGTAGCTGGAGAATACGGCAATGAAATTTCGGTTTTTCCACAGAGATGAAGTAGAACCTTCTTGCGGTTGAAGATTAGGAGCGCTGCCATTTGATTCTTTTGCTAATCCGAGCATAATATAACCTCCTATAAGAATGATTGACTTGGTTAATAATTAACTGCAGATATTAAGGATATAGAGGACAACTTAATCGTTTAAGTTATTTATAGAAAAAGCAGAGATTACTCTGCGTTTGCTTATTTTTCAGCTTTTACTAGAACATATTTATTGGCAGGGCCAGACTTCGGATCATTCAGCAGCTGCATCATAAGCTGGAACGCTTCTTCTGGCTTGCGATCGCCAAACGATATCTTGGAAGCGGGAGCAGGGGCGATTTCCGGACAGCCTGCCGTGCAAATGACGGTTAAACTTGTTGGATCAACATATTTAGCTGCTGAGATGGCGACAAATTCGTTCAGAATGATGCCGGTCCGATCCGAATTGTGTTCTAGGAATGCCTTTAAGTCATGCTCTTCGTCCATAACGTGGATTTGATTGCGTCCTATTCCTGAATGAGTACAAAAATGGTTAACGAGGTCTGCATTGTTGAAGCTGTCGATTATCAAAAAGCTCTCCTTAGGCTGTATGAGCGATGCGAGTGCATGAGTGAAGGCATCGGCATAATCATAATTAACCTTATAAAATAAGGGATCTTCAATCATGCTGTCCACAACGATTAAAGGGACGCCAGTAGAGAAGTGGCTAGAAATCAGGTGGAAGTTTTCCTCCTTAACATCAACAACAAATACGCCGTCCAGCTTGCGTTCCGAGATAATATCGAGATTTGGGCTTGAGGCATCCAAGCTGAATAATACAACGTGGTAGCCGCGATCTGACAGCAGCCGCTCCAGCCGATTAATAAACTGAGAATAACGGAACTGCTTCCAGAAGCCTTCATTTTCCGCTCTGTTAATCAGAATGCCAATCAATCCAGACTTTTGCTTGACCAGCGATCTGGCAGCAAGGTTGGGTACATAATTCAATTGCTTGGCGGCATCGAGGACACGGCATTTTGTTTCTTCAGGTATCGTCTGATTGGAGACATTGTTGAGTACATAACTGACAGTAGCTACAGATACTTGAGCAGCCTTTGCAATGTCCTTAAGCGTAGCTTTTTTAATGGGGATACAACTCCTTCAACCTTAATACGATTGGAATCGTGAGAGCTTGCCAAAGCTTGATAATGACTGTTGGATTATTAAATCGGAAATGGCATGTTTAAAAGTAGTTACTTAATCGTTTAAGTAATTATTGCATGAATGTCAATTAAATGTCTAGACTCAATTTATTAAAGATTTCCTCAGACGTATCTCGGTGTAACGAGTAGTAGTAACAGCTGTAAGCATACATAGGTGCTTATTGAGCGAATTCGGCGTATGCGGCGGGTAGAAAAGAGGCTGTAAGCACGTATGTGTTCTTACAGCGAGAAACTAGCTAAGGTTACTGGTCTGTAAGCACACATAGGTGCTTATTGAGTAATTTCGGCGCATGCGGCGGGTAGAAAAGAGGCTGTAAGCACGTATGTGTTCTTACAGCCGAGAAGTAGCTATGGTTACTGATCTGTAAGCACAAATAGGTGCTTATTGAGCGAATTCGGCGTATGCGGAAGGTGGAAAAGAGGCTGTAAGCACGTATGTGTTCTTACAGCGAGAAACTAGCTAAGGTTACTGGTCTGCAAGCACGTATATGTGCTTATTGAGCGAATTCGGCGTATGCGGTGGGTAGAAAGGAGACTGTAAGCACGTATGTGTTCTTACAGCCGAGAAGTAGCTATGGTTACTGGTCTGTAAGCACACATAGGTGCTTATTGAGTAATTTCGGCGCAAGCGGCGGGTAGAAAGGATACTGTAAGCACCTATGTGTTCTTACAGCCGAGAAGTAGCTATGGTTACTGGTCTGTAAGCACGTATATGTGCTTATTGAGCGAAATCGGCGCATGTGGCGGGTAGAAAAGAGGCTGTAGGCACATATGTGTTCTTACAGCGAGAAACTAGCTATGGTTACTGGTCTGTAAGCACACATAGGTGCTTATTGAGTGAATTCGACGTATGCGGCGGGTTGAAAAGAGGCTGTAAGCACGTATGTGTTCTTACAGCCGAGAAGTAGCTATGGTTACTGGACTGTAAGCACAAATAGGTGCTTATTGAGCGAATTTGGCGTATGCGGTGGGTAGAAAACAAGCTGTAAGCACGTATGTGTTCTTACAGCGAGAAACTAGCTATGGTTACTGGTCTGTAAGCACACATAGGTGCTTATTGAGCGAATTCGGCGTATGCGGAAGGTTAAAAAAGAGGCTGTAAGCACGTATGTGTTCTTACAACGAGAAACTAGCTATGGTTACTGGTCTGTAAGCACACATAGGTGCTTATTGAGCAAAATCGGCGTATGCAGAAGGTAGAAAAGAGGCTGTAAGCACGTATGTGTTCTTACAGCCGAGAAGTAGAATGGTTACTGGTCTGTAAGCACACATAGGTGCTTATTGAGTTAATTCGGCGTATGCGGCGGGTAGGCAGGAGACTGTAAGCACGTATGTGTTCTTACAGCGAGAAACTAGCTAAGGTTACTGGTCTGTAAGCACACATAGGTGCTTATTGAGTGAATTCGGCGTATGCGGCGGGTAGGCAGGAGACTGTAAGCACGTATGTGTTCTTACAGCGAGAAACTAGCTAAGGTTACTGGTCTGTAAGCACGTATATGTGCTTATTGAGCGAAATCGGCGCATGCGGCGGGTAGAAAACAAGCTGTAAGCACGTATGTGTTCTTACAGCGAGAAACTAGCTATGGTTGCTGCTCAATAAGCACGTATAAGTGCTTATTGAGCGAATTCGGCGTATGCGGAAGGTAGAAAAGAGGCTGTAAGCACGTATGTGTTCTTACAGTGAGAAACTAGCTATGGTTACTGGTCTGTAAGCACAAATAGGTGTTTATTGTGTTACATGGACGTGTGAATCAACCCCCAAAAAAAGGGCAGTCCGCGATTGGACTGCCCTAAGGAAACAAGGTTAGTGGTTGCTTGCTGTTTGCTCCAAAATCACATAGCCGTAAGCAGGCAATGTGAATTGAAGTTTACCGTCGTTGCTGCTTGCAACGGAAGAGCTTACTGCATATTTGCTAGTGTTTGATAACAATACAGACCATGTCGATGCGCCGTTATCTGTGATGACAGCTGTTGCAACCGATCTAGCATCGGCCTTAGCATTTTCGATCGAGGCAGCCACTGGGGATGCAGAAGCCTCGCTTACAGCAGTTGCAGCAGCAGCTGCTGGTTTCGCAAAGCCTCTAAAAGCAACAGCATGAGGAGCAGCGTTGCAATCAGTCGGCTGAGCTTCAATTACGAAGCTCAGATCAGCCGCTTCGCCGCGAGCATTCATCGCGATAAGAAGCCGTTGGCTGCCTTCACGACGCTCATAGACCAAGGTGCCATCTGCTGCGCCAACGTGCACGAAGCGAATATCAGCGCTGCGAAGCGCGTTGTACTTGTGGCGCAGTCCGATTGCGTCGGTATAGAACGTGAGCAATTCACGGTTTTGCTCCTCTGAGTCCCACACCATACATTTGCGGCAGCCTGGATCGCCAGCGCCATTGATGCCTACCTCATCGCCATAATAAATACATGGGGTTCCAGGGAAGGTCAGCTGGAAGAGCGAAGAAAGCTTCATCGCATCCGTATTATCCTCGCAGATCGTAAGCAGACGAGGCGTATCATGGCTATCGAGCAGGTTGAAAGCCGATTCTGTTACTTGCTGCGGATATGCTGCAAGCTGCGCTCCAATCGCATTAGCGAAGTCAGAGGCATCAATCGTTTGATAAGCAAAGAAATCAAGAACTGCATTCGTGAAAGGGTAGTTCATAACCGCATCGAATTGATCACCCTGCAGCCACATCATCGAATCATGCCAAATCTCGCCCAAAATATAAGCGTCTTTATTCACTGCTTTTACCGTCTGACGGAACTCGCGCCAAAACTGATGATCAACCTCATTGGCAACATCCAGTCTCCAGCCGTCGATTCCAATCTCCTCGATCCAGTAGCGAGCTACCTCGAACAAATATTGCTTCACCTCAGGATGCTCGGTGTTCAGCTTCGGCATAAGCGGCTCAAATGCGAAGGTCTCGTACGTCGGAACGCCGTCCACCACTTGCAGCGGCCATTCCCGAACATAGAACCAATCCGCATATTTTGACTGCTGTCCGTTCTTCTGAGCATCGACAAATGGAGGGAAGGTTTTGCCTGAGTGATTGAATACCGCATCAAGCAAGACACGAATGCCGCGGGCGTGACAAGCATCAACCAATTCCTTCAACTTCTCATTTGTGCCAAAATGCGGATCAACCTTCATGTAGTCTTGTGTATCATACTTGTGATTGGTCGTTGCTTCGAACAGCGGAGTGAAATATACCGCATTAATGCCAAGTGCTGAAATATGATCCAAGTGATCAATTACACCCTGGAGGTCACCGCCAAAAAAGTTTTTTGGCGTAGGCTCGCCGCCCCAAGGCAGCACATTTTCAGGATTGATCGAAGGATCGCCATTCGCGAAGCGTTCAGGGAATATTTGATAAAAGACAGCGTCCTTCACCCAAGCTGGCGGCTCAAATACATCGATTGGATTAATATATGGGAAATCAAAAAAAGAATTTGAATTGTCAGGAAGTGTAAGTTCGATACCTTTATCCGAGAAAATAACCGTCTCATCTCCGCTTATTAAACGGAACGCATAACGCAGCCTCCGAAAAGGAGGAATAACGGAAGTTTCCCAATAATCGAATCGTGCATCCGAAGTGAAAATATACATAGGGACCGTTGTAATCGTTTGATCCCACGCGTACTTGTCGCCGACGATTGCTTCAACTACAGCAACATCGTCTTTTTTGGTACGCAAGCGGAGGTGCAGCGTTTTTCCGTCGTAGGCGTAAGCCCAGTTTTGCTTCGGTCTGTGATAAACAGCTTCTAATAACATGATTATCGCTCCTTCATGGATGATGTGAGAAAAGATATGGAAACACGAAAAAAGGCACAACCTCTCTGCTCATAATAAGCCGAGGTTGTACCTTCTCCCATAACACGTTCAGGCGCCGCTCACGCGAAGCATATTGCGAACAAATGGTTGCGGTAGCATTGCCTTTCTATTGTAAATCTCAACACTTTTATTATACATAATTTGCACGTATTGTACTAGTCTAGTTTTGAAAAAAATTATGCATTAACCGCTTCATGCGCTAGTGATTCCAAGTAGCGTTCGCAATCCAGAGCAGCCATACAGCCGCTTCCAGCAGCGGTAATCGCTTGGCGGTAATTACGGTCTTGAACATCGCCACAAGCGTATACGCCTGGGATGTTCGTCTCGGAAGTGCCCGGCTTCACAATAATGTAGCCTTGCTCATCAGTGTCGATTTGACCGCCAAGGAAGACAGTATTAGGCGTGTGGCCGATCGTAATAAATACGCCGTCTGTTTCAAGCAATTCTTCCTCGCCCGTTTCATTATTGCGCACCTTCAACCCTTGCAAGCCCATGCCTGTTGCAGCAACTTCAAGCGGTGTACGGTTTAGGCTCCATACGATTTTGTCATTCGCACGAGCGCGATCCTGCATAATTTTTGATGCGCGCAGCTCATTGCGACGGTTAACTACTCTTACTTCGGAAGCGAAGCGAGTAAGGAACACGGCTTCTTCCATTGCGGAGTCGCCGCCGCCTACTACAATAATTTTTTTGCCGCGGAAGAAGAAGCCATCACAAGTTGCACATGTGCTTACGCCGCGACCGATATTTTCTTGCTCACCCGGAATGCCGAGGTATTTGGCTGAAGCGCCTGTAGAGATAATGATGGATTCGGCTTGCAGCTCGCCAATGCCTTCCACATCAAGCGTGTAGGGACGTTTGCTGAAGTCGACGCTTTTTACAGAGCCTGTTTTGAATTTTGCACCAAAACGCTGTGCTTGCTTACGCATGTTGGACATTAGCTCGCTGCCCAAAATACCATCAGGGAAACCTGGGAAGTTTTCTACTTCTGTTGTTGTTGTAAGCTGGCCGCCTGGCTGCCACCCTTCAATAACGAGCGGCTCCATGTTCGCACGAGCCAAATAAATGGCAGCCGTCAATCCGGCAGGTCCTGTACCAATAATAATTGTTTTATGCATCATCTATATCCTCCATTCAAAATTCCGTTGAATAATAAATCCTACTTTAAAATTATTATAATGTAGCTTTAAAGTCAATATCGTTCATGTAACGTTCATGTTGGTCATGTATGCTGAAATCATAACGACATAAGTCTAATTGGAGGAAGAATAAAATGCCCAAAATCGTAGTTGCAGACGACGATCCAAACATTCGCGAGCTGGTAGCTCTTTTCCTAAAAAGAGAAGGCTGTCAGGTCATTGAAGCTATAGATGGTATAGACGCATTAGAGAAGCTGGACTTGGTACGACCAGATCTTGCGATCATTGATGTAATGATGCCCCGCATGGACGGGTGGGCGCTTTGCGCGGAACTGCGAGCGAGCTATGATATTCCGCTGCTCATGCTGACTGCAAAGGGAGAAACCTCGCAGAAGGTGAAGGGGTTTGAGCTTGGTGCGGATGATTATATGGTCAAACCATTTGATCCGCCGGAGCTTATAGCCCGGGTTAAGGCGCTGCTCAAAAGATACCGGATTACCGCTTCGCAGACGGTGGAGTTCGGCGATGTCCTCATGAATCGAACGGACTTTCATATGTCAGCTGGTGGCGAGAAGGTAACATTGCCGCCTAAGGAGTTTGAGCTGCTGTTCAAGCTGGCAAGCTATCCAGGCAAAACCTTTGCCCGTGATCATCTAATAGAACAAATATGGGGGATGGACTATGAGGGGGACGAGCGAACCGTTGATGTCCATATCAAAAGACTGCGGGACCGTTTTCCCGAGGAGCAATATCGTTTCCGTATCGTAACGATTCGCGGACTAGGGTATCGATTGGAGGTATGGTCATGATTCGCGGCCTTTACTTTCGAATTACGGCTACATTCCTTGTTATCGTTCTGATTAGCATCGGGGTCGCTTTTTTATTCACGAACCAAATGTTCAAGAGGGATGCAAGGGGGCAGCTGCCCAATCAGCTGGAGAAGTCGATTGCTCGCATAGAACAGCTTTATGCGGTCTCGAAGCCGGCAGATTTGCAAGCATTTTTGGAAGAGATCTCAAGCTTGCAAGGGCAGTCAATTGTCGCTATTAGCAGCTCCAACTATTTAGTAAGGGCCGGCGAGCGAAGCGAGCTGATTATGGAGCGACTTACATTCGAGCAGCTAAGAAAGGTATTTGGCGGCAGCTCTGTCAGATTGGATGTATACACTAGCGAGGAGGTTAGCCCGCCTTCGCCGCCTGCTTTAGGGAAACTTGTGTCATTCGGCAATGAAAGATGGGCATTGTTCGTTCAGCCAAATCGTTTTCCGCAAAATAGCAACTTCTTATGGACGGCTGTCACGCTGCTTGTTACGCTGCTGCTCGTCGGAAGCGTACTTATTCTAATCGTAGCCCGTTATTTAGTGAGGCCTCTAAAAATGATGACGAACGCTGCGACGCGAATGTCACAGGGGGATTTCAGTGTACGGCTGCCCGCAAGACGCGGCGATGAGCTCGGTGAGCTTGCGCAGGGCATGAACAAAATGGCGCTCAGCTTATCACAGCTTGAAATGATGCGTCAGGATTTTGTATCAAATGTCTCGCACGAAATGCAGTCTCCCCTTACGTCGATTGGCGGCTTCGCAGAAGCACTGCGCAGCGAGGAGGTTACTGGAGCTGAGCGGGAGCGTTATATTAGCATCATTAAGCAAGAGAGCATGCGGCTTTCTCGGTTAAGTGAAAATTTACTTAATTTAGCATCGCTTGATTCCCAGCAGCATCCTTTTCACCCGCAGCCCTATCGACTGGATCGCCAGCTTCGAGATGTGGTGCTTGCCTGCGAGCCGCAGTGGATGGCCAAGAGGCAAACGGTCGAGCTGCTAATGGAGGAAACGGTGATTACTGCTGATCGTGATCAGCTTAATCAGGTATGGATGAATTTGCTTGCCAACAGCATGAAATTTACACCAGAGGATGGCAAAATCTTTTTGTCTTTGTCCGAACAGAATGGATCCATCGTGGTCCGAATTACCGATACCGGGATAGGCGTTCATGAGGAGGATCGCGAGCGAATATTTGAGCGTTTTTATAAGGGTGATCTATCGAGGGATAGAAGCCAAGGCGGGAGCGGGCTTGGGCTTTCGATCGCACAAACCATCATTCATATTCACGGCGGAACCATCGCGCTTGATCCAAGTGCGGACCAGCTTACTGGAGCAAGCTTTATGATTAAGCTCCCGTTTGCACGAACAGCTGCTTAGTTATGGGACGAAGCTGGAAAGAAGCGACAGTGGAAGCTTTTGAAGACATGGAAAAACGAGGGTGAAACCGTTATGATAAAAGGAGCGATTGCATAGAAAGCAAAGAGCTGGGGGAGATGTTAAGGTGGAGAAGCGGATTCGGAAAGCGATCATTCCTGCTGGGGGATTAGGGACAAGGTTTTTGCCGGCTACGAAAGCGCAGCCGAAAGAAATGCTGCCTATTATCGATAAGCCTGCTATTCAATATATCGTAGAAGAGGCTGTAAATTCAGGCATCGAGAGTATCGTAATCGTCAGCGGACGCAACAAACGAGCGATCGAGGACCATTTTGACAAATCTGCCGAGCTCGAAATGGAGCTGGAAGCGCGTCATAACGAAGAAATGCTGGAGATGGTGCGGAAAATATCACAGCTGGCAGATATTTATTATGTTCGTCAGAAGGAGCCGCTAGGCCTTGGTCATGCAGTGCTTTGTGCACGCCGCTTCATAGCGGACGAGCCGTTCGCGGTATTGCTCGGCGACGATATTTTGAAAGCTGATCCGCCTTGCTTGCGGCAAATGATGGATGTGTACGAGAGGGAACAGTCATCTGTTGTAGCTGTGATGGAGGTGCCATGGGATCAGACGCATAAATATGGTATTGTTGATATTGAGCGGGATAAGCAGGTAGCGCGAGTACGCAACATTATTGAAAAACCGGCGCAAGGACAAGCCCCGTCCAACTATGCGGTTGTTGGACGCTACGTCCTTGATCCTGTCATATTTGATCTGCTTGAGAAAGCGACGCCAGGCAAAGCTGAGGAAATTCAACTGACAGACAGCTTACAGCAATTAAACCATATCTCTTCTTTAATGGCTTATCGGTTCGATGGTATTAGACATGATGTAGGCGACAAGCTTGGTTTTGTACAAGCTACGATTGATTTTGCATTAGAGCGTGCGGATCTAGGCGATGAGGTCAGAAAGTACATGCTGGAGAGGCTGAAGGAAACGCAGTTCTAATCCATGAGAAATGAAGGCCGCCAATGAGCGGCTTTTTATTTTGTCTTTTGGCCGGTTCTATGGTTAGAGCTTGATATCATGTACGTACAAGTTTCGCGTATGATATACTACAGGAATACAACTAACGGAGTTGAGGTGTGAAGTGAAGGAACAGCAAACGCCCAAATATATGCAATTAAAGCAGGAAATTATATCCTGGATCGTCACAGCGCAGTTCAAGCCGCACGAGAAGCTGCCATCGGAGAATGAGATCGGCAAGCAATTCGAGATGAGCCGGCAAACGGTGCGCCAAGCACTCGGTGATTTGGAGCAGGAGGGCTGGCTCTACCGTGTACAAGGGAAAGGGACGTTCGTGTCGGACCAATCTGCGCCGGAGCGGAAAAACTCATCCCAAGGGATGACGATCGGGATGATTACGACCCATATATCAGATTATATATTTCCGACCATCGTCAGAGGCGTTGAATCGAGCTTGCGCGCTGTAGGGGCAAGACTTCTGCTGGCGAGCACGGATAATGAAAAGGATAAAGAAAAGGACAGCCTGGAGTCGATGCTGCGCGAGCCGCTGACCGGGCTCATTATTGAGCCGACGAAGAGCGCGGAGGGCAACCCAAACTTTAATTATTTTTTGGCGCTTGATGCGCTCAAAATCCCATACATTATGCTCAATGAGCGATACAGCGACGTGGATGCGCCATGCTTGCGCGTGGATGACGAGCTTGGCGGCTATCGTGCCGCAGAGCATTTAATTAAGCTCGGCCATACGCGAATCGCCGGATTTTTTAAGACGGATGACTTTCAAGGCGTTCACCGGATGCGCGGTTTTTTACGGGCTCATCGGGAGCAAGGGCACACGGTTCCGCCGGATTATTTGCTGCGCTATACGACGGAGGAGAAGCAGGACAAGCCAATGCAGGCCTTGTTTGCGATGCTGCAGCGTGAGCCGGATCAGCGGCCGACCGCTATTATTTGCTATAACGATGAGCTGGCTGTAAAAATGCTTGATATTGTAAGGCAGGCTGGCTTAACGGTGCCTGAGGATCTTTCGATTGTCGGTTTTGATGATGCGAATCTGGCTACGGCTACCGAAGTGAAGCTGACAACCGTTGCGCATCCAAAAACAGAAATGGGCACGGATGCGGTCGAATTGCTGCTTAGTATGCTGGATAAGCAGCACCAGCGGAGACAAACGCAGGATAAAATATATGATCCGCAGCTCGTTATACGTGATTCAACTAGACCGCCCCAAAGCTAAGCTGTTGCTGAACGGTTAATGCTTTTTAAATGGATGAATAAAAAAGACGTGACACACTTGTACGTACAACTTATAATAAAGCAAAGATATTCTATGGCGATGTCCGTATAAGTGAATGCGGATCAGCATAGAAATGTGAGCTTGAAGGGAGCGATAAGTGGTCATGTTAGAAGCATTGAAGCATGCGGTTTGGGAAGCGAATATGGATCTTCCGAAGTACGGATTAGTTACATTTACTTGGGGCAACGTCAGCGGTGTAGATAGGGAGTCTGGATATGCGGTTATTAAGCCGAGCGGCGTTCCTTACGAGGAGTTAAAAGCAGAGCAGATGGTTGTCGTAGATTTGGAAGGCAATGTGATTGAAGGAAATCTTCGACCTTCCTCGGACACGGCTACTCATGTGCTGCTATACAAATCGTTTCCTTCGATAGGCGGAATTGTACACACCCATTCGCCTTGGGCGACAAGCTGGGCACAGGCGGGGCGCTCCATTCCATCGCTTGGCACGACGCATGGCGACTATTTCTATGGCGAGGTGCCTTGCACACGCGCGATGACAGAAGCGGAAATCAACGGCGCATATGAGCTGGAAACGGGCAATGTCATCGTTGAAACCTTCAATAAAAACCATATCGATCCAAACCAAGTGCCTTCGGTGCTCGTAAACAGCCACGCTCCTTTTTGCTGGGGCAAAGACCCGCATAACGCCGTTCATAATGCGGTTGTGCTGGAGGAAGTGGCGAAGATGGCTCTTCATACGTATCAGCTTAACCCGAATGTTCAGCCGATGGATCAAGCTTTATTGGACCGACACTATTTACGCAAGCATGGAGCGAACGCCTACTACGGCCAAAAATAAGGAGGATTCGGATAATGAGCAAAAAATACGCAATTGGTGTAGACTACGGCACGCAATCGGGCCGAGCTGTTCTTGTGGATCTATCTAACGGTGCCGAGGTAGCGGAGCATGTCACGCCGTATACTCACCACGTTATTGATGAGAAGCTTCCGGTATCTGGCATTAAGCTTGAGCATGACTGGGCGCTTCAGCATCCGCTTGACTATATTGAAGTGTTGGAACTGTCGGTTCCTGCGGTGATGAAGGAATCAGGTATCCATGCTGCTGATGTCATCGGTTTAGGCATCGATTTTACAGCATGCACAATGCTTCCTATCGATGGAGAAGGGAATCCGCTATGTGTACAGGATGCCTACAAGGATAATCCGCATAGCTGGGTGAAGCTGTGGAAGCATCACGCTGCACAAGATGAGGCTAACCTTATCAACGAAATGGCAGCGCAGCGCGGTGAGAAGTGGGTGCCGCGTTATGGAGGCAAAATTTCATCAGAGTGGATGATGGCCAAAGCATGGCAGATTTTGAATGAAGCACCGGACATTTATGAAACAGCAGATAAATTTGTTGAAGCGACGGACTGGGTTATCGGCCAATTGACCGGCAATATCGTTCGCAACAGCTGTACGGCCGGCTACAAAGGCATGTGGCATAAGCAAGAGGGCTATCCAAGCAAGGATTTTTTCAAAGCGCTTGATCCTCGTTTAGAAAACCTGACAGAAACGAAGCTGCGCGGCGAAGTTGTACCGCTTGGCTCGAAGGCTGGAGAATTGCTGCCTGATATGGCTGCACGCATCGGACTTGCGCCAGGCACGGCGATCGCGGTTGGCAATGTGGATGCACATGCGGCGGTGCCAGGTGTTGGCGTCGTTACGCCAGGCAAGCTGGTTATGGCGATGGGCACATCGATTTGCCACATGCTGCTCGGAACGGAAGAGAAGGAAGTGGAAGGAATGTGCGGTGTCGTTGAGGACGGCATCATTCCGGGTTACTTTGGCTACGAAGCGGGACAATCAGCGGTTGGCGATATTTTTGAATGGTTTGTAGAGGAATCTGTTCCAGCCTACGTGCTTCAAGAGGCAGAGCAGGCTGGCGAAAATGTACATGTTTATTTGACTCGCAAAGCCAGCGAGCTGAATGTTGGCGAATCCGGCGTACTGGCGCTTGACTGGTGGAATGGAAACCGCTCGGTTCTTGTTGATACAGATTTGACAGGTACCATTGTAGGCCTCACCTTGCTAACGAAACCTTGGGAAATTTACCGCGCCCTTCTTGAAGCAACGGCATTTGGCACACGCAAAATCGTCGATGCGTTCCACAGCAACGGGGTTGAAGTAAATGAATTGTACGCATGCGGCGGATTGCCGCAGAAGAACGCGCTGCTTATGCAGATTTATGCAGATGTAACGAATCGCGAGATCAAGGTCGCAGCATCCAAGCAAACGCCTGCACTTGGTGCAGCGATGTTTGGAGCAGTAGCAGCTGGTGCCGCAAAGGGCGGTTTCGACAGCATTGTTGATGCGGCTCAGAAGATGGCTCGTGTACGCGAAGAAACGTTCAAGCCGATTCCGGAAAACGTTGCAGTTTACGAGAAGCTGTATGCGGAATATAACTTGCTGCACGACTACTACGGACGCGGCGCAAATGATGTAATGAAACGCCTTAAGGTTATAAAAGAAGAGCAAGCTTAGGTAGCTATTATTCAATCATATATATACCAAAAAAACGACTCCTGCATTTAATTATGCGAGGGAGTCGTTTTTTTTTTTAATTTCTAGCTTTTTCCACTATTCTTGTCGAAAATGTACAGAATTTGTACAGAAACGAATGTTATTATAGGTCGTCGGACTTATAAAAAAGAGACATAAGAAAGTAGACAACTTTTGAAAGCGATCTTAATAGTAAAGGAGAGTACGGGAATGATGGAAGATGGTAGGTCTATGGAACCGAGAGGTTCTAGGAACAGAGGTCGAATGAACAGCAGACTGTGGCGAAAACGGTTATTTACCGCATTTATGGCATTTGCGGTGCTGCTCGTTCAGCTTTTCCCTGTTCCATACGCAGCAAGTGCTGCAGCGCTTGATACAGGAGCGACTTATTTTACCGGTACGGATAACTGGGGCGGCGGAGCTGCGAACAGTGCAGCTGACGGCGATGTAGACAGCAGCACGGGGAACGGTACGCCTCTTTATCCAATCGAATTTAAAATTAAAGACATTAAAGCCAAACCTACAAAAAGCGCTTATATGCTTATACGGGCTCTTGATGTAGACGAATACGATGAATCAAACAAAAGCGGTACAGGCGAGTGGGACCGTGTATATTTCTCATCTAACCCTGCAGATATTGCATTAGGTGCACCTACAACCCCATGGCCAGCAAATTTTGGGTCTGCTACATACAAGAAGGAATTCCCTCAAGCATTTAACTTGGGCGCTTTATCCGGAAAAAATGATGTGTGGAATACGACCGTTCTGGAAATTAAACCTGATCAATGGAATAGTATCGTCGCCAATCAGGATTTATATGTTGGCATTTCCGTACATCATTATTTCATGAATACTTCTAATTTCAACAGCGGCTGGGTGACGACCATCGATTGGGGTCAGCTTGTCATTGACGGCGGCGTGAGAGAGACCGGAGAAATTACCGGAGCCGCTGTTGCTGTTACGAAAGACAAAGTAACGATAAATACAGGTTTCTTGCCTAAAAAAGACGGAAACTTTTATATGGAAGTCAACGTCATTGAGAAAACAAAAGTCGGCAATGAGATTAGGGAGAAAAATTTGGATTTGTCGCAGAAGTACTTTAGCGGCTCCAAGCAAGGAACCGAGCAGAAATGGGACAACATTGTACTTAATGCTCCTGGAGCAGATCCAAGCAAAGAATATACTGTAAATATTATATTGTTCGACAAGCAGCCAGATAAGAATGAACCTGGAACAGCTCAGCATATTTATTCGATGTCTACGTTTGACCCCGCGGTAAAAGATATTGCAAAAGCGGGACCTCAATACGAGCCAACGAATTTTACGCTAACTGACTTCAGCAGCAAATATTATCGTGTAACAGGTGAAGCGCAAGCAGCTAAGCTTGAAAAAGTGAAAATCGTTTCGCTTCCAAGCGGCGGCAATCTCCAGATTGCAGGAGTGGACGTTAAATTAGATGACGAAATTGCTAAGGCAGATGTCGCTAAATTGACCTTCGTTCCAGATGCAGCAGGTTTAACGGGCACGACTTCATTTAAGTGGAATGGCTACGATGGAAGCAAGTACGCGGCTATCGATGGGACGGTAACGATTACTGCAAATGCTGCTCCTGTTGTAACAGATATGAATAAGGCTATTAATCAAGGTGAAACACTGACATTTACAGCTTCAGATTTCACAAGCCAGTATACGGATGCAACTTTGCCGAAGGAAAACTTAAGCAAGGTGAAAATTGTTTCATTGCCGGCGCCAGCTGCCGGTAAACTGATGATCACAAACGGTGGTTCTGCTGTAGCTGTGGCCGTGGGCGATGAAATCAGTGCAGCTGATTTGGGCAAGCTGAGCTTTGTTCCTGCGAGCAATGCCAGCGGTACAGCTTCTTTTGAGTGGAATGGCTCAGACGGCGTTCAGTATGCGAAGGATAATAAGCAAGTGACCATTGCTATTAATACGGCGCCAATTGTTAGTAACATTTCTTTTGCAGCTATAGCTGGCAATACGGTTCAAATGAAAGCTACCGATTTCACTAATGCGAATGCATATAGCGATGCGGATGGCGATTTATTGACAAAAGTACGTATTAACCTTCCAGCCAACTTTTCCAATAGCGGAAAGCTGCGTTATACATCCGAAGGGGTGGACTTCGTAGTATCTTCTAATAGAGAAATTTCTTTAACGGAATTAAATACGCTGCGTTTCGTTCCAGCTGCAAATTTGGCGGAAGAAAGTATAGTTACCTTCACTTGGGATGGATTTGATGGCAAACAGTATTCTTTATCGCCAGCAAATGTGAGCATTACTTATACGAACGACCCTGTCGTGAGCAACATTGCGAAGGACGGTCTTCAATATGAGCCGACTGCTTTTACAGCTGACGAGTTTAGAAGCCAATATGCGAAAGCAAACGGTGCTGCTAATTACAATGGACTTCAGCTTGTGAAGATAGTTACTCTGCCAGCAGTGGGACAAGGCTCTTTGTTCCTAGGCAGCAAGGCAGTTGAAGCCGGTGATGAAATTGCGATCGGTGAAGTGGATACGTTATCTTTTGTTCCAGCTGATGCTGGGTTCACAGGTACGGCAGCATTTAATTGGAATGGTTATAATGGATCGAAATATGCGAAGCAGCCAGCTGCGGTAACTATTAAAGCGAATGCTGCTCCAACGGTAGAACAGATTAATAAGGAGATATTGAAAGGTGGCACGGTGCCTTTTGCAATTAAGGACTTTACGGATTCGTACAGCGATTCCAACAGTGAGAGCTTAAGCAGAGTAAAGCTCGTATCGCTCCCAGATCCTGCAAAAGGCAAGCTTGTTTTTCAAATAGGCAATGGCCCAGTTTATGACATTACGACTGCCGGCTTTGTCATTAAAGCAAGTGACTTAGATGGTTTAACCTTTGTGCCTGCTGCAGGCGTAACGGGTTCAGTAACATTCGACTGGAACGGCTCGGACGGCAAGCAATATGCGAAGGAAAACAAGAAGGTTACGATTACCATTAATACTCCGCCAGTCTTAGATGACATTATAAAAGCGGGACTTTCTGGTGAAATTATTGCTTTTAAAACAACGGATTTCACGGATTCGCCTCGTTACACAGATGCAGATGGCGATTTGCTGAAAGAAGTTGCGATTATTGTTCCAGCAAATTTCAATCAGAGCGGAACGCTTTGGTATACACCTTCTGTTGGTGAGTCAGTCTATTTGATGCCAGGCAGTACTGAAATCATTGCAAAAATCGATTTGGAAAGTCTTAAATTCCAGCCTTCAACCTCATTAGCAGAAGGAAGCACAGTTGAATTTGGTTGGAGGGGCAGCGATGGGAAACAATTTGCAGAAGCGACTGCTGCAATCACTATTGGCTACAACGGCAAGCCGGTTGCAGAACCAATCACTGTAAATGTTGCCGAAGGCACAACTGATATTATTATTGTTTTTAAAGGTTCAGATCGCGAGACAGTTACGAAGCTTGTTTACGGTTTAGAGAGCAATCCAGGCAAAGGTACGCTAGAGCCTGCCGATTATAATGTATCGGGTGATACATGGATCTATAAACCGGGTTCGGATTTTATATCTGGACAGGATAGCTTTACGTACACTGTAACGGATGGAGATAATCAAGTTGCAGCTCCTGCAACGGTAACGATTAATATTCATAGAGCGCTCGATGGATGGGCCGGAGACAAAGCGCAGGGCGAGGTAGATGTATTAAAAATCATTCCAGGCGAACAGCTTAAGCTGAGTGCTGTCAGTTCCTTGCTTGCTAAGAGCGTTACGGCGAATGTGAACGGTATTATCGTACCGCTTACGCTTGTCAATCAGGATACTTTCGTAGCAGACGGCTATAAGAAGTGGGAAAATACAACGTATTTACTTCCTGAATTAACAGCAGCAAGCAAATACGAAGTTACATTTAAGGCGCTAGACGTTGAAGGAGGCTTATTGCCTTCAGAGACAAAATTAGCGGATAACAGCTTTGAAGTGGTTAAGGCGGTACTGGCGTTAACCGCAAGTCCAGAGAAAATTTTGGGCGATGGCAAATCAACTACCGAGCTATCAGCATTGCTAACAAATGCAGATGGCACTCCAATTAAAGATGTAACGGTTATTTTTGAAGCTCCTGTTGGTAAAGGGACGTTTGTTGGTGGAAACACTGCGGTAACTGACGCGCAAGGAATAGCGAAGGTTACGTACAAATCACAGCAAATTACAGGCATCAACGAGCAGCAGATTCCGATTCAAGCGAATGTGTACAACAAAGAGCGTGGCTTGAAGGAGCAGGATGAGATCATCATTACCTTCTTGCCTGCGGCAGTTAAAGGGTTTATTACAAAGGGAGATACGAATTCGCCAATTGCTGGCGTAAGTGTTCGCGTAACGCTTGATCTAGATGGCGACGGCGTTATCACTCCAGGAACAGACTTTGATGAAACGGTTATTACCGATGCTAGCGGAGCTTATTATGTCGTGGTTCCGAAAGGCGATGTCGTTTATGAGCTGGAAGTGACGCAAACGGTTGACGTTGGCGGCGTTCCTACAACTGTAACCTATAAGCAATCGGCACAAGTGGGTGAAGTAACAGGAGCAGGCGAGGAAAACTTTGAATCCGAGAAAACGGTCACAGGTATCGTGCTGCTTAAGCAGCCAGATGGCAAGTCCTCGTTGTTTAACAGTGATCTGCTTGCTAAAACAAATATTTATTTGAAACAAGCGGATGGCAGCTACATTTCCGAAGGTGGAGCTCCGAAAGCATTTGCACTTAGCCCGCAAGGGGTATTTAATGCGAATGGGCTTGCTATTGGAGAATACGAGCTGGAAATTAGATATGAAGTTGAACCTGGCAAGGAAATTATTTTCAGCCATGCGGGGGTCAAAGTAACGGCTTCAGGGGAAATGAATATTTCTGAGGCGCTTGTCGATCCATATGGAACGATTACTAATTCGGTTACAAAAGCAGTTATTGAAGGTGCATCCGTTGTCCTTTATTACGCGGACACAGCAAGAAATAAAGGCAAAGGGATTACACCTAACACGGAGGTTGTTTTGCCGGCTCTCGTTGGTTTTGCACCAAATGACAATGCGAGTCCAGAACAGCTGACTGATGCACACGGTTTCTATGCCTATATGGTGTATCCAGAAACGGACTATTATCTTAGCGTAATGAAGAATGGGTTCTATAACTATAAAAGTCCAGTTCTCTCCGTTGAATGGGAGATTGTCAAACATGATCTAGAGCTGACGCCTATTGAGGCAAGTGCTCCATCTGCCAATCCTGCGCTTACTCTTTCAGTCGACAAGAACAAAGTAAAAGAAGGAACAACGTCGACTCTAACGGTGGATTACAAAAACAACTCCAGCAGTCCAATGGCAGCAGGAGAAATCAAGGTCAAGATTCCAGCGGGCGCAGTTGTTGTGGATGCAGCTGGCGGAATTGTAACGGACAACACCATTGTATGGAAAGTAACAAATGTGCAAGGCGGACAGAACGGCAGCTTCAAACTGGTCATCGAATGGCCGCTTATGAAAGCAGCAGATACGGCATTTGATATTTCGGGTGAATTTGTCGGGAATAATGCCACTGTCCAATCATCAGTAAAAGTAAATGTATTCTCAGATCGCTTCGGGGAGCTTACTCATACTCGTTATATTCTTGGATACCCGGATAAGGAATTCAAGGCAGAAGGCTCATTGACTCGTGCGGAGCTTGCAGCCATTGTTGCAAGACTATCTGGAAACGAGAAAGTGGAAGAGCCGCTTTCATTTAACGATATTCGCAAAGGTCACTGGGCGACGAACTACATCCAAAGCGTTACGGTAAACGGCTACTTCAGCGGATACGAAGACGGCTCTTTCCGTCCAGATGCGGCAGTTACAAGAGGAGAGCTTGCAGCGGTTATGGCAAGGTTCCTCAAGCTTGAAGTGAGCGCGCCTGCGACAGCCCACTTTAAGGATACTTCAGGCTACTGGGCAGCAGACACGATCGAAGCTTTGTTTAACGGCAAGTTTTTAACCGGTTATCCGGACGGAAGCTTTAAGCCGAAAAAAGAAATTACTCGTGTTGAAGCAGTTACGATGATCAATCGTATGCTTTATCGCGGACCGCTTCAGGGGCTGGCTCCATTGTTCCCTGATATGCCGCAAAGCCACTGGGGCTTTGGCGATGTACAGGAAGCAACGATCTCACACAAAGCTGAGCGCAATGAAGATGGCAGTGAAAAATGGATCGAAAACATCAATGATAGCGTGAAATAAAGAGCATTAATAGAAGCAGCCTATCTGTTCACAGTGTATTGTGACCATGATAGGCTGCTTTTTTTAAATATGGCTCCATTTCCCACTATAAAAAAATGGAGATCATTTACTTTTTGATATAGAATAGATAGATATGTTTAGAGAGAAACGTGGGCTGGGGGATGAACGGAAGTGTATTGCCATCATTGTGAAAAAAAACAGACGGATGATGCCATTTATTGCAGCCAGTGCGGCAGATTGCTTGCTGATGGAGAAGAAACTGCAGCGGCTCTAAGTACTGAGCGATCTATGCTGTTATCGGAGCGGGCTGCTTCTGTAGAGATAGACGCAACAAGCCAGCAGCCGGGCAAGCCTAAAAAAACGCGGAGACGTAGAGCTAAGAGCTCTATTTTGGCATGGCTGATGCCTATAATTTTAGCGCTTGTTACCGCTGGTTCCGTATTTAGTTACTATATATATCAATCCGAAATAAATGATAGAGTCATCAAGCTTCATGTTGAGGCGAAGGCGGAGGCGCTAGCAGGGAAATATGACAAAGCGCAGAAGCTGCTGCAGGAAGCCTCGGATGCGCGTCCAGGCTTTGGCGCTCTGCAGAAGGATGCGGAGATCGTTGCCCTTGTCGCAGAGCTGGCACAGTCAATTACAGCTGCGGGGAAGCAGCTGGAGGAGAGTAAGCTTGAAGAGGCAGAACAGACACTGGAGCGGATTAACGGTGAATTAAAGGGTCATAAAGAGCCAATCTATATAAAGATTAAGCATCAGCTTGACGACTATAACGTTAAACTTGGTGTCATGAGGCTGACGGAAGAACTGGCAGGTCTGAATACAGTGGATGAGCTTGAGTCAAGGCTTAACATTGCGAATCAATTAGACGGTGAAGAGGCGCTAGCTGTAAAAGAGCAAATTGTTGCCAAAATCGTCGATATAAGCTATAAGGATGCCGAAGCATTGCTTAAGAAAAAAAACTATTCGGATGCGTTGGCGCTGACGGACCGAGCGCTGCTTTTTGCCAAGGATAATGAGCGGATTATGTCACTGGCCAAAAAGATAACTGATGCACAGGCTGATTACGAGAAAAGGGAACAGCGAAGATTAGAGCAAGCGATGCAGCAGGCTGCAGCAGAGGATCTAAAAAATCAGACGGCAGCCGTCGAGGTAGTTAAAATTGAATCGACGCTCGATGAGTTCGGAGATTTAAATATTGTAGGCGAGCTGAAAAATGCGGCTACACGGCCTATTTATTCGATTAGCGTTCAATTTATCGTCTACGATGCTGACGGCAAAGAGGTTGGCAAGGGCAAGGCAGAGGCGACGCCGGATTATGTTGATCCAGGCCAGAAAATCACCTTTAATAGTACGGTATATGGGGTTTATGTAGAGAATACAACCGTCGTCGTTGATCACGCGACTTGGTATTTGGATTAAGGGGAAGATGTGATGAGAAAACGAGCTTGGATTAGCGTCATCGCTTCTACTCTCATTGTATGTGGAGGATTGGCTGCTGCGTTAGCCATTCATTCAGAGGTGCCAAACAGGCTGACGGGAAAGCCGTTGCTTGCGGTAGCTGATGAGACGAAGCAGAAGTCTCTTAAGGATATTATTTTTGAAACGCAGAAGCTGGTCGTCATGATTGAAAATGAAAACGGGGATCAAGGCTCAGGCTTCCTTTATAATAAGCAAGGGGATCTCATTACGAATGCGCATGTTGTCGCTGGCTCCCATACTGTGAAAATTAAAACGGCGGATGCGCGCGAGCTGGACGGAAAAGTCATTGGCATTAGCACGGAAACGGATATTGCGGTTGTTCGTGTGAAGGAACTGGCTGGAACGGAGCCGCTGCAGGTAGAGCGTAAAGAAAGAGCGGAAGTCGGGGACGAAGTGCTTGCTGTTGGCAGTCCGCTCGGATTTCAAAATACGGTTACTACCGGTATTGTCAGCGGACTAGGAAGAACGTTCAAAATTGATTCCTACTTGTATTCGGATCTCTATCAAATTTCTGCGCCAATTGCTCCTGGTAATAGCGGTGGACCGCTCGTTGACCAGAAAACGGGATCGGTGCTTGGCATAAACTCTGCCGGTTATGAACAAGGTTCAATTGGCTTTAGTATCCCCATTGCGAACGTAATCGATATCGCAGAAGGCTGGTCTACTAAACCGATGACTAAGCTGCCCGATCTGGAGCTTTCGGATAAGGAACTGAAGATGGAAGATGAAGCGAAGATTGAGGAATATGCTGATTATCTCGTTACTCATTTTTATGACAGTCTGAACAATGCCGATTATGTCTATGCTTATTCATTGCTAGGCGGCAATTGGAAGGAAGGGACGAGCTACGAGAAGTTCAGGGCAGGTTACTTGGGGACGCTGAATGTTGTCATCGAAAATATGCATGTGACGGAGAGCAGAGAAGACAAAGCTACCGTTATCGCTGTTATTTCAGTAGATGAGCGGGTCGAAGGCAAATATGTGTTAAGCAAATACCAAGTGACCTATGAGGTCGGCTACGAGAACGATCAATTAAAGCTGCTGAGCGGCAAAGGTAAGGCTATTAAGTAAAGAATGACGTTTAAAAAGCTAGAAAAAGTCGGTCAGGGGAGACCGCTTTTTCTAGCTTTTTTGTATAGCTGTGGGACGTTTTTAATGAGGAATATATCGATCGATCATCAGTTTAAATTAGTTTTCTATACTTGTATTTTCGATTTCATCCTCGCGCAAAACTGGGCTTAAAAAGAGTTCAAGTGCTACAGAGTCATTGCGCTGAAGCGGGAAGCTGAGCAGCGATGCTGGAATTACGCGTCCGTTCAGTATAAGTTGATAGCTGGTATTGCCGCCAATAGGGACTCCACTAACGGAATTAATTTGACCATTAAAGCTGAAGCTAACAACCCCCGTTTCCGCTAGAGCTTGATAGATGGTCAAACCCGGTCGGAAAGGAATGCGATACGCCTCGGTTATGTTAGGAAACGCTCTTCCACCGTTTATGAGAACCGTTACGGTCGCCTGCGGTCCCGCAGGCGGGAACAGCCATGGCCCACCGATCCAGAAGCCCCCCGGCCCAAAGCCGCCGGGTCCCCCTGGCCCAAAGCCGCCGGGTCCCCCTGGCCCAAAGCCGCCGGGTCCCCCTGGCCCAAAGCCGCCGGGTCCCCCTGGSCCAAAGCC